>JAVCCE010000040.1 GCA_030765645.1 Candidatus Hinthialibacter antarcticus
AAAGCCAAAGTAATCAGTCATCGTTGCTATGGATTCAGGACGGCGAAAACCTACATCCTGGCTCTTTATCATGGACTCGGTAATCTTCCTGAACCCAAACTCGTGCACAAATTCTTGTGAGGAGCCAAAAATATATTAGATCAAAATTTTGGAGCATAGCGAAAGTGATTTGAAGATTATGGATACGAAAACGATTCAAACGAAAAACTCACAGCCAGCGTCGTTTCATATCAATCGGCGCCGTTTTATTCAAACCGAAGCGGCAAGCATCGCCATGTCTTCACTTCATGCGAATGTAGTCCCGCACAATCTCTTCATACGGTTCTACCGTACTGCGCATATGGCGGGGACGCGTGGGGGGAATCAGGGCTTGTCCCAATTCTTCCAATGAAGGTAATGGTTTGGCGGCATCCAAAAAACCATGTTCAGACGCTAAACGACGGTATTTCTTGACCGTATTCTTAGACATTTGCAGGGTGCGGGATATCGTACGGGGTCCCCTCTCCCTGTCGAAAACGGTAGATCAATTCCCGAATTTCATTCATATGCAGTTTCTCCATGACCCCCTCCACATCCTCTTGGATATGGAGACTTTGACCGTCTGTGGGGTTTAAACCAGACGACCGGACAGGTGGGTCACACTGGGTGAACATGTGTGGGTCACTCCGCCGGTCATTGACGGGTCACACTGGATGACTACGGGCGGGTCATACTACTGCGGCAAATGACAACAAGTCGCATATAATAAGAAACCCCGCCAACCAATCCTGGGGCTACTCAGGTCGCAGACCAGGTTCACGGCGGGGTTCCCCTAAATCAAGCGACATCGTGAACCCTGAGTCGATCACTGATAGCGCCGCTGATTCTTGGATATCATATCTTGTCGTTTTTTAAACATCAATTTATAAGTCGGCTGTGTTGTGATTAATTGTATTCTCAAGCCGACTTTTCTTGTTTGATCTTTTGCAGGCTGATGATTTTATCACCGGTCTGGTTTATTGCTTCGCGAATAGGATCATCTTTGAAGCGGGCGTAGACGGTTTCAGTCACTCGAATCGAACGATGGCCGATGGCTTTTGAGGCGATCTCGAGCGGTATCTTGTCATTCGCCATGTACGATACGAATGTTCTGCGAAGATCATGAATTCTCAAGTCATCAATTCCAGCGCGTTTTTTTATTCGCCTCCAAGGTATGTCCATATTAACACTTGGCTGGCCCACTTTAGTTGGACTGGGGAACACAAAGAGGTTATCTACCAAGCGAGGAATTTCATTCAATACTCTTATTGAATGATCAGACAGAGGCTTTGTCTCTGAGTAGCCGCTTTTGGTATCCGCGAAATAAACTGAAGATTTTTTGAAATCAATTTGAGACCATTTCAGATTTTGGAGTTCGCCTTTTCTCATTCCTGTTAAGATCAATAAAGTGAAGAAAGATCGATAATAGATATTTGGGTCTTCACTGATTGCATTCAACAGTTTCAGAAATTCATCACCATCGCTAAGCCATCTTTCACGAGGCTTTTCTTTGTACTTTTCAACGTCACGGCATGGATTAATATGTGTCTCAGGCAGATAGTCTGCCCCCCTGCCGAATTCAAACAATTTGCTAAGTAATGCCAAGATTCGATTGGCCTCATACGGTGATTTTATGCCAATCTCACGATGTTTTTTCATAATATCAGAGCGCTTCAATGACAGCGCTGCCCTTTTACCGGTACGGGGTAAAACATGGCTGTTAATTCTTCGTCCGTCTTCTTTCCAAGACTTCTTTCGCGGTTTAGCGTATTCAGCCATGTAGTAAATACAAAGTTGCTCTATGGTCAATAAACGCTCTTTGTTTTTCTTCTTTTGTTCGATTGGATCAACACCGCCAGCTATATCACCAAATTTCTCTTTGGCGACGTTTCGGGCTTTGACCAGCGAGACTTTTGGAAACTGACCTATAGTCATAAATCTCTGCTTGCTTCCGCAGCGGTATTGAATTATCCACGACTTTGAATTTGTCGGATGAATGCGAAGTCCAAAGCCTTGGACTTGGTCATCCCAGATTATGTATGTGCCCTTTTTATCTTTGGGGGATTCCGTTCGTAGAAGTTCTTTCATTGTGAATTTGGGCATCTTATTAAACTCCTGGGAATCATAATCAGTTTGTTGTTACTCACGAAATAACGAGGCTAGACAGTATGAATTCTATTTGCAGAAAATATCTGATTACAACAACTCTTTTTTAGTAATAGCATTAAATTATGCTCTTTATACATTCGGCTACTTGTCTTTGACTTGCTTCCTAATCGGTGTTGGTTTTGCCTTTTGGGCAGTTTCTATTTTATCTACCGCCCAACTCGGTGCATAACCAACGGCGCGGGCATATCGTCTTCGATCACATAAAATATAAAATTGGTGAGCAACTTTTCGCTGCTCACCAATTTCAAATGAATCAATGATGCCTTGGAATTTTTTATTTGAACTCTATTTTGGCGGTTTTGTCGATTGACCAACCTGCTTTCAAACCGAAAACAAACCATGCGAGAGCAAAAATTCCGATAGCGAATATTGTGTCGCCAATGACGCGCAACCAGCGCAACGTATCCATGAGAGGCGTACCCATGAATTCCGCCGAACGCGCATACCACATTCCATATTCTATGCTCGCTTGGGTTTGCATTAAGCCGCGAGGTAAATCAGACAACAGGACCATCAAGGCAAGGCCGATATTAATAGACCAGAACCCAAAAGCCAGCCATTTGGTTTTCCATTGCTGTCTTGAGGCCATCCCTCTTAAACAGAATAGCATGAGGCCAATTCCCAGAATTCCATACACGCCAAACAGGGCGGTATGTCCATGCACCGCTGTTGTGTTTAATCCCTGCATATAATACAGAGCGATAGGCGGATTGATGAGAAATCCGAATAAACCGGCGCCAACCAAATTCCAGAATGCAACCGCAATAAAACAATAAATTGGCCACTTGTAATCTTTGATCCATTCTTTGGCGCGGCTGAGTTCCAGATTTTCATACGCTTCAAATCCAATTAACACCAATGGGACAACTTCGAGAGCGCTGAAAGTCGCGCCCAGAGCCAGGATTGCAGTTGGCGTTCCTGTAAAATACAGGTGATGGAATGTCCCGATGATTCCGCCGGATAGAAATATGATGCAGGAAAATAAAACGGCGGCAGTTGCTGTTGTAACGCGAAGCAACCCCATGCGCGTGAATAAAAACGCAATCACGACGGTCGCAAACACTTCAAAGAACCCTTCCACCCAAAGGTGGATGACCCACCAGCGCCAGTATTCCGCAATCGCGAGATGAGTTTGGCGCCCCCACATAAAGCCCGCGCAGTAAAATAATGCGATTGCCAGGCTGGAGATGAAGAAAAGCACCAGCAGGTGGCGGTTGGCGCCGGGTTGTCTGAGCGCCGGCCAAAGTGCACGACCCATTAATCCAAGCCAGACGAACAAGCCGACGCAGAGAAATATCTGCCAGAAACGGCCTAAATCAACATATTCATATCCTTGATGCCCAAACCAGAAGTTGGCGACCAAGCCCATTTCCTGTCTCGTTCCATACCATGTTCCAAATAGCGTTCCGCCAACAATAATCACCAGGCAGATAAAAAGAAAATTCACTCCCGCCCGTTGGAATTTTGGTTCATGGCCTGATACGGCGGGTGCGACAAATAAACCCGTCGCCAGCCAGGCGGTTGCGATCCAGAATATCGCCAGTTGCGTGTGCCAGGTTCGTGTTACTGCGTAAGGCAGATACTCCGCTAGTGGAAATCCATAAAAGCCGGAGCCTTCTACGCCATAATGGGCGGTGACAATGCCCATGATTATCTGCAAAACGACCAATGCCATCACGACCCAGAAATATTTTAACGTCGCCATCATTGATGGGGTTGGGTTCAATCCCAAAAGCGGGTCCTGGTCAGGTAGAGGATCATCATCTTCGGGTTGGTGTTTTAAGGTGGCGTTATACCAGACCAGGGCGCCGATGCCTGCTAACAAAACGACGACGCTGATGATGGACCAGAACAAAATTGCTGTGGTGGGTTGATTGTCAATAAGTGGTTCCGGCGGCCAATTATTCGTATAGGTAATCTCGCTGCCGGGGCGATTGGTTGCGCAGGCCCAAGCGGTCCAAAAGAAGAACGCATTCATCATTGCCTGACGCTCAGGGTCTTTGATCACTTTGGCTTGCAGGGCGTAGGCTTCCCGCAATTCACTCAACGATGGATCGCCGCCGAACAGTTTTGCATAGTGGTCTGAGACGGCCGCTATGGCTTGAGCCCGCAATGGAGAAACGACCAATTGGTTGGTATCTTGATTAAAGGTATTCGCGCGTAATTCATTTTTTAACCGGGCTTGCAAACCGGCCATTTGGACAGAGTCGAGGTCTTTATAAGACGCGCTTCCTAATTCATTGTTGCTCCAAAAATCCAAAATCCATTCCGATTCACGGTGCAGCCAATCCGCCGACCAGTCAGGCGCTTGATATGATCCGTGGCCCCATATACTTCCCATTTGATGGCCGCCGGTCGACTGCCATATATTCTGTCCATCCCGAATGTCTTGCCCAGTGAATAGAACGGTTCCTTCCGTTGTAATCACTTGGTCAGGGATTGGCGGGGCTTGACGATAGATTTCGTATCCGTAATAGCCTAAGACTGCGAATGAGGCGATGTTGACAATGGCAAGAGCAAACCACAGTTTCTTGTAATTCATTATTTCCTCCAATTAAATTAAATATGTACTGAATTAGTTGTGGTTGCATCCACACCCGCACGAACTGTCTTGCGCCTCTTTTACGATAGAGACGTTGTAATGAGTGGCAAGAGTGTTTGCCAGCGCGATATACGATTCATGCACACCTTCGCCTATTTCTTTTTCTTCAACATGGGTAAATGAATTCATCATGTCTGCGCACGCTTTTTCATCGAGCGCTTCATCCGCCATTGGAAACAGACAATGGTCTTCTTTCTGAATGTGTTCTCTCAGAAGATGTATATAACCTTCCGCATTTCTGACAAAATTGTCCAATGCGTCCTCGTTTCCCTTTGCCGCTTCAGGAGTCGATTCAAACATATTTTTAACAAAATTGCGGCCTTGATCATGCTCATAAAACATGACTCCAGTCGGCCCTCCATCACGGGCAAATCCACGCGCTTCCAAAGCAGGAAACAAGTGTCCTTCTTCTTTTCCATGATGGCACTTGTCGGCAAAATTTCTGAAAAAATCAATTGCTTGAAAGGCGCGCTCTTCATCCAGAATTTTTTCGCTGGCGGCTTGTTGGGCCATGGCCTCCAGGCAGTTTAAGACCTGTTCGATGATGCGGTGTTCTTGCATTAATAATTCGGTGGCTTTCATAATTGCTCTCCTTAAATCGTATAACAGCATGTTGTTATACGTAATTGGCCTAATTTTTTCACAACGTGTTGATGACATTGTGGTCTTGTATTAAATCTGCGATGGACGTGTTTGTAACAAATTTCATATACTGATTTCGCACTTTATCCCATTTTGCATGGAGCGCGCATGGGTTTTCGTCTGAGCATTGATGGCGTCCCAAAAAGCACCCATTCCAACGGTCGATGTGGTCGATAGGGTTAATAATATCCAGCAGCGAAATTTTCTTGGGGTCTTTCGCCAATCGAAACCCGCCTCCCATACCTTTTTGTGAAATGACATAGCCTTCACGCGAAAACATTTGAAGCAATTTGCCCAGGTAATTTCGCGGCGCTCCAATACTGTCCGCAATCGCGCCTGCCCCTGCGTAGGCGCCTTCGGGAAGTTCCGCCAGCGTTACCATCGCTTTAATCGCATGAATGCCGGTTTTTGAGATCATTGACCACCTGTTAAAATGTAATAACATGTCATTATACGATTACAAGAAAAAGCGTCAAGTGAAAAGTGTGAAAATTACAATTTTTGGAGGCTTCGCTGGAAACGTAGTAAAAAAATTGAATAAGGATAAAACTAGAAATCTAAAATTGAAGAAAGCGATTGGTTAAATCATGCAAACACCATTTACGCATATTTCACCGGAAGGCGAAGCCAGGATGGTCAATGTCGGGGCCAAGGCCGCTGCGAAGCGGAGCGCTGTCGCTGAAGCCTGGGTAACGGTCGGGCCTGCCGTGTCAGAAATATTACACAAACAAGTCGGCCTTACCAAAGGGAATGTGATCGAAACCGCGCGGCTGGCTGGTATCATGGGAGCGAAGCGCACTGCCGATTTAATTCCGTTATGCCATCCTCTCGCCATTGAAGTGGTGGACGTTAAAGCGGAACTCATCAAAGACCGTATCCGCATCCGGTGCCGGGTTGAGTGTGAAGCGAAAACGGGCGTGGAGATGGAAGCCATGACAGCAGCGTCCATCGCGGCGCTGACTGTTTATGATATGGTAAAGTCCGCCGAAAAAGGCGTTGAAATCGGGCCGATCCGGTTGCTTGAAAAACATGGCGGCAAATCAGGAGACTGGTTTAGAGAGGCGGATAAAAATGGGGACGATTGAATGTCTCTGCATCAGTGAAGCGAAGGGGACGACAAAAACCGCACGCGACCATGTCGAGCTAAAAGCGGCGCATGGAATTGTAGGGGACGCCCATGCCGGGCCTTGGCACCGCCAAGTGAGCATTCTGGCCAACGAAGATATCGAAACAATCCGAAAAAAAGGGCTTCCTGATCTGGCTCCCGGCGCCTTCGCTGAAAATATTATTGTCAATGGAGTTGATCTCTCAACGCTGGGGTTAGGTTCGAGGTTGCAACTGGGCGGGCAAGTTGCGCTGTCGATTACGCAAATTGGAAAAGTATGCCATTCGCGATGCCAGATTTTCCACAAAACTGGCGATTGCATCATGCCGCGGCTTGGCCTGTTTGCCCGGGTTGAACAGGGCGGCAGTCTTGAGCGAGGCGCACAAGTGACGGTTCAAAAACACATTGACCGCTCTTGTTTTCAATGCGTCGTTTTGACGATCAGCGACCGTTGTTCGACTGGCGAAACGGTTGATACGGCGGGGCCAGCCGTTGAGAAAATACTTTTGGATAATCTGACGGCCAATATTTATCGTCGAACCATTCTTCCTGATGAGCAGGACCAAATTGAAAACTCATTGAAGCATTATGCGGACGGACACTCAATCGATTTAGTCTTCACCGTCGGCGGGACGGGGTTCAGTCCGCGTGATGTGACCCCGGAAGCGACAAGAAACGTAGTCGAACGGCTAACGCCGGGTTTAAATGAAGCGATGAGGGCCGCCTCGTTGCAGATTACGCCGCGCGCAATGCTTTCCCGGGCGGTTTCTGGCATCAGGCGCTCGACGCTGATTGTCAACCTCCCGGGGTCAAAGCGGGCCGCCGAAGAAAACCTGAGAACGATTCTTCCCGCTTTGTCGCATGGACTCTTGAAACTACGAGGCGACCCAAGCGATTGCGGTTAACGCAGCGCGATTGAAAGCGTATCCGGGAGCATTCTTCGTTATGACGGCCATTGCTTCCAGGGACGAAATTCAACAACAGCGCCTGCTTGGATTTGCCGGGCGTCTTTAGGGACCAACAGAGCGCCGTCCGCCCGTCCGCTGGCGGCGATATCGGCGGAACTTTGCGACTCTACTGGTTCAACGCAAAGATTAGGGCCGTCGAAATGCAAGCGTCCCAACACAAAGCGAAGGCGGTCACCCTTGCTCTCGACCGGATTCGCCAGGACGGCCTGGAATACATGACGGCATTGTTCAATGGGGCGCCCCGCCATTCGCCGGAGGGCAGGCAGCACCAGTTCGTGCAACCCCGTCATTGCGCTGAGTGGGTTGCCCGGTAAGCCAAAGATACATTGGTTTTTGCCTGCGGTCGCAAATAACTGGGGTTTGCCGGGCTTCATTGCGACGCCGTGAAAACGAACCCGCCCCCCCGTTTGTTCAATCGCTTCTTTCACAAAATCGTAGCGCCCTTTTGAAACGCCGCCCGTCAGAATAATCACGTCGTGTTTTTTTAAATTGCGTTGAATGGCGGCTTTAATTTTTGATAATGAGTCTGGGACAATTTGAAATTGGCTTTCAAAACGCCATTCTTGCAACGCAGCCTGTAACATCGGCCCGTTTGAATTTCGCGTTTCGTATGGCTTAACCGACTCATTTGCGCTTCGAAGTTCTTCGCCAGTGCATAAGACCATGATTTTAGGAAAGCGTATGACGGAAACCGATGCGGCCCCGACGGCTGCGCAGACTCCAATCTGAGGTGAACCGATTGGTTCGCCTTTGGGCAGCAAGACTTCTCCCCGGGCGGCGTTTTCTCCGCGTTGAAAGATGTTTGCATTGGGCGGGATTTTTCCCCGGACAATAACGTGATCTTGTTCATCGGAACACTGTTCAACTATGGCGACAGCGTCGGCGCCTTTTGGCAGCATCGCTCCGGTATAGATTCTCGCCGCCTGGCCTTTGCGGATGATGACGTCTGGTTTGTTTCCAGCGGCGCACTCGCCAATGATTGCCAGGCGGCAGGTTTCCGTTGACGCATCCTGCGCCTGGATTGCATACCCATCCATCGCTGAAAGATTGACGGGCGGCAGGTCCCGGTCTGCTTTGATCGGCCTGGCGAGCGTCATGCCCAGGGAGTTGCTGAGATCGACGATTTGCGACGGGAGAGGTTTTACCGCCTGCATGACAGCCTGATAGGCTTGATCGGGTGAAATCAACATAAAGTCAGCCTTTCAATTTTTGTAGCGCGGATTCCCATTCATCCGGCGTATTGCAATTTGTCCAGGCGTCGCGGTGCTCGTAGGGAATATCAACCGTTTTGATTTTGGGATGATTGGCGACCCAGTGAAGAGAGTAGTCTGATTCAACAATTCGTTCTTCAAATAATACGCGCATCGGCGGTTCATAGAGTGCGCCGAGAGGATGTACGCCCCGCTCGTCTTTTGGCAACACCGCCCACACGCCCGTTCGCCTTTGTTCAATCAGCCATTGGAGCGCGGCCCTGGTCATTAAGGGCATGTCGCACGCTAAAAACAACCAGCCCGATTTGCGGTCCCACCGCATTGCAGATAATAGGCCCGCCAACGGGCCTTGAGCATCGCGGGCGTCGGGAACGGTCAAACCGGAGTACCCCGGTTGTTCGCCAATCAGAACCGTCGCGGCGGTTTGAGCACTAGATGCGGTTTGTCGCAAATGGTCTACCAACGATACATCGTTCATCTGCAACGCGTATTTATCGCGTCCCATTCGCTTGCTTTTTCCACCGATTAGAATTCCTGCGTTAAGAGCAAGCGCGGCCCATTCATTTTGGAGCCGCTCAAAAATGATCTGTTCACATCGGTCTAAGCGCGCTTCATCAAACGGTATGGAGGCAATCACATTTTCGAGATTATCTGGCGGTTGTTTTCCATCGGGGTGTGCAAGCCAGAGTTTTGGCCAGGGCGAACTTTTATGGCCTTCGAGCAAAAAAATATCAGCCGTCGCGGCATTTGATTCAATCAACCCTTTTATGGATACTGGTGAATTCGCCTTCATCCGTAAAAAGAGTTGTTCGTTGTCATGGGCAATGACGGCGTGTGCGCCTGCCTGCCAAAAACGGCCGGTATCTTTTTGGGGAGAGTCGAGTTTTAAGTGGTGAGAATCATGCTTGACGATTCCAACCAGAAGGCCCCGGTTTTGCAATCGACCGATCAGCCGTTCCAGCACCCAGGTTTTGCCCGAGCCGCTCCACCCGCAGATCGCAATACTATGAGGCCATGAGGATTGAGTCGTTGACATGGAAAGATTCTAGAGTAGATTTTTTATGTTTCCAAGACAGCAGAACGGCTAAATTGCATTAGAGTGCGCACCCGCTACAATAACCGGGGCTGTATTAATGCTCGAAAGGGACTCGATGGAATCACAGTGCGGGCGTTCTTCACTGGTTGACCGTTTTGGTAGGTCGCATACTTACCTGCGCGTTTCGGTTACGGACCGATGCAACTTCCGTTGCATTTATTGTATGCCGAAAAAAGGCGCCCAACTGTCGCCGCGAAGTGAAATTCTCACCTTTGATGAGATTGAACGAGTGGTGCGTTTATTTTCTCAAGTTGGTATTTCCAAAGTCCGTTTTACCGGCGGCGAGCCGTTAGTCAGAAAAAACGTCACCGAGCTGATAGCCAATGTTCGTCGAATTCAAACCATAGAGACGATCGGCGTCACCACCAATGGCGTGTTGTTGAACCAATACGCTGCCGCTCTCAAAGAAGCAGGAGTTGACTTACTGAACGTGAGTTTAGATTCGCTTGATGAGAAGCGGTTTCAATTTCTCAGCGGGTCGCAAAATCTCAAAGATGTTCTCGCTGGAATACACGCAGCGTTAAAAATCGGCTTTAAACAAGTTAAGTTAAATGTCGTCATCATCAAAGAAGTCAATGAAGAAGAACTCTGTGGTTTTATTGATTACTTTCATGGATATCCTATCGAACTGCGTTTCATTGAATACATGCCGTTTTTAAAACAGAAATGGGACGAATCGCATCTCGTACCCTGGACAATCATGCGGGACAGAATTCAAAAGCAATACGATCTGGCGCCGATGGAATCTGCTCACCCCGTTTCAGTCGCAAAGTTATTTCAGATTCAGGGAAGCGAACTTCGCGTTGGCTTTATCTCGACAATGAGCGAGCATTATTGCAACGATTGCAACCGCCTGCGCCTGATGGCGGACGGGTCGATCAAATCGTGTTTATTCAAAACGCCTGAGAGCAATATTCGAGACTTATTGCGCTCGAGGGCGAGCGATAGAGAAATACAAGCCTTAATTGCGTCAGTGGTCGAAACCAAGACGCTTGCGCGGCCGCCGATAGACCCGGCCTCGCCGAATTCGCCGATGGTCAAAATCGGTGGCTAAACCTGCCTGTTTTTCCTACATCCTATTCATTGCTCCCCAATGATTTATCTCTGTTAAGTCATTCTCTCATTCTCATTTTTTATTTTCACTATTTTGATTAATTACTAGAAAAGTGCTTGACAATGTATTTGATTGTGGATTAAACTGCAATAAATCAGATAATACTTATCTCTATTATATGACTATGCTAAATCAAACGACTGAAATTTCGATAAAAACTTTGATTTATTTAACTTTAAGAACTTTAGACGCCCCTGTGTCTCCTAAAGTTCTTGCTGAGGAATTAAATGAATCTCCCTCGTATTTGGCAAAAATCACGGGTCTTTTGGTGAAAGCGGGCATCTTGCGCGCTCATCGCGGCGTAAGCGGCGGCGTAACCCTGTTCAGACAACCAGAAGATGTGACCTTGCTCGAAATTGTTGAAGCGTGCCAGGGGAAATTATTAGGGGATTACTGCAAAGAAACCGATCAGATTGAAGATACATGCGGGTTTCATCAGGCAATGTATCAAGTGCATAAATCAACGACTGAGATTCTTAATCAATGGAAATTGTCTGATTTGGCGCGAAAGCCTGATGCGGTTGAACATTCGGATTGCCGTATGTTGGGCGTTTGTCCAAAAGCGGCAATCTTAAAGCGATAGGGAGCGTTAGCGCAAATGGAAAACACTTTTCCATCCAATGTGACTGTCCCCAATTTTGAGTATTGGCGCGAGCAGATCAAATGCCAAAATGCTTGTCCTGTCCACACTGATGCGCGTGGGTATATTCGCGCCATTGCCGATGGAAACGAAGAGTTGGCGTACTTAATTGCGCGCGGACCGAATCCGTTGGCGTCGATCTGCGGAAAGATATGCGGCGCCCCCTGCGAAGAAGCCTGTCGGAGGGGCGATTACGATGAACCCATTTCGATCCGTCAATTAAAGAATTATGTGTGTGAAAAATTCGGGCCTGAATCCTCGCCCGATGCTCCTGCGCGGTTAATTGAATTTTTGAAGGAAGCCGCAAGCAAACACCCGTCCCGGCAATGCCAAGGTCAGAACGAACTGCTGCCGATGTTGCAATCTCTCATGCAATCAGAAATTCAACCGGTGAATAATGCGAGCGTGGGCATTATCGGCAGCGGGCCTGCTGGTTTGGCTGCAGCCCATGATCTCGCCTTGTTGGGTTTTCAGGTAACCATTTACGAAATGGAGCCGGTGTTGGCGGGGATGTTGACCGTCGGCGTACCGGAATACCGGCTGCCGCGCGAAGTGATCGAAGCGGAAGTGAATGTTATTTTGGCTATGGGCGTGACAGCGGTCACGAATTGTTGTGTTGGTAAGGACATTACATTTTCCGAATTAAGAGTACGGCACAATGCGGTTATTGTCGCGGTCGGCGCCAAAAAATCCCGGCCGCTGCCGATCCCCGGCGCGAACGCCCCCGGCGTCTACGGCGGCGTTGAGTTTCTGCGAGAAGTTTGTCTGGGGCGCTTTCCTCAGATGGGCAGACGGGTGGTCGTCATCGGCGGCGGCAATGTTGCTTATGACGTTGGTCGTACTGTCTTGCGCCAAATATCCATTGACGCTGCACGAACAGCAAGACGCTCACCGGGCGTCGGTGAAGTGCATTTATGCTCATTGGAATCGTTAGACGAGATGCCTGCGGATGACGTTGAAATTATTGAGGGAGACGAAGAAGGCATCAAACGGTTAAACAGTTTAGGGCCATCAGAAATTATTGTTGATGACTCAGGTAAGGTCATCGGCGTTGAATTCAAAAAATGTGTACGCGTGTTCAATGAAAAAGGACGTTTCGATCCTCTTTTTAATGAAAACGATATTCATATTATTGAATGCGATTCGGTGCTGGTTTCGATCGGACAGCAATTTGACTTGTCGTTTATTGATCCTATACGTCACGGCTTGAAGCTGCTGCCGAACGGCGCGTTGGAGTGCAACTCCATCGATGGAAAAACCAAGAGCCCGGATGTGTATGTCGCGGGCGACCTCGCCTACGGTACAAAACTTCTGATCCATGCGGTGGCATCGGGCAAATCGGTTGCGCGAGCGATTTACGCTTCAGTCACAGGTCAAACTTTATCGCAACGTCAAACAGAACTCCACTTTCCTTTAACGAATTACTACCGCGAAGAAAGTTTTGAAAAACAGCCGCGAGTGGAGCCGCACAAAACGTCTGTCGCTGAACGCTTACAGTCTCAATCAAAAGTGGTGGAACAATCGCTTACCCAGGAACAGGCGCGATGTGAGGCGGGCCGTTGCCTGGATTGTGGAATTAACACGATTTTTGACGGTGAAAAATGTATTTTGTGCGGGGGCTGCGTAGATGTCTGTCCCGAACGGTGTCTTCGAATTGTTTCTGCGTCGCGCTTGGCGGACGGAGAAGACATTGGGGCGGTGTTAGACAATCAGTTGCAAGATTTCCCAATGGAGCAAGCCTCCGCCATCATTAAAGATGAAACGATTTGTATTCGCTGCGCCTTATGCGCAGAGCGGTGCCCAACGGGCGCCATCACTATGGAACGCTTTCATTTCGAGGTGAATTCATCATGTCAGACCGTTTAGCCCCTAAACCGATTCCAAGACGTGATTGGCTTGGATTGACCGGACTCTGGGCCGCCGGATTCGCCATTTTCAGTTCGATGGTTGGAATGGCGCGTTTGCCCAAGCCGCGCGTGACCCCGGAGGCTTCCAGTATTTTCAGAATTGGCAGCCCGACGGAACTTCCGGTGGGCAGCGAAAAGGTGATTGCAGACATCAACATGCGCGTCATCTCTACGCCGCAGGGAATCGCAGCGATGTCATTGATTTGCACTCATCTGGGCTGCATTGTTCAACCCTCTACTCAAGGTTTTGTTTGCCCATGTCACGGCTCGAAATTTGATCGTGATGGAAACGTAAAAGGTGGGCCTGCGCCAAGGCCATTGATGTGGAACCAGGTATCTCAAGCGGCGAGCGGCGAATTGATTGTCGATACCTCTGTTGAAGTAGAAGCCGGACAATTCTATCAAATCGTTTAAGGGGAAGAGCAATGTCCAGCACCGGATTTCAACTTTTTTGGACAAATTTAAAAACATTGCCACAATCATTTCACCATGCGGTGTTTCGTCATGGTGCGCCAACGTCTGACCGCGCCCGTTCGCAATCCGTCTTCTCTAATTTTTTCTTGCACATACATTCGGCAAGGGTCCGGCCCCATTCATTGAAACTTACGACCACCTGGGGATTGGGCGTTTCTCTGATCGCTCAGTTCGTCATTTTGTCGGTAACCGGCATTCTACTGATGGTGTATTACAAGCCGTCTATTGATATGGCTTACGATTCGATTAAAGACATTCATTACGTTGTTCCAACCGGGCGTTTTCTTCGCAACATCCATCGTTGGGCGGCCCATTTGATGGTCTTTACGGTAATCTTGCACATGGCGCGGGTGTTTTACACCGCCGCTTATAAATCGCCGCGTGAATTTAATTGGCTGCTAGGCATGGTGTTATTTATTTTAACGCTTGCATTGTCTTTTACCGGCTACTTGCTGCCCTGGGACCAGTTGGCTTATTGGGCGATTACGATTGGCGCCAACATTGCCGCTTCACCGAATGAGTTAGTGTATGCGTTGGGGCTGCCTTCTTCGATGAATGTTGGAGACCTGCAGAAAGAACTACTGCTTGGGTCTTCAACCGTCGGTCAAGACGCTTTGATCCGCTTTTATATGCTACATGTCGTTGTGCTTCCTATCGCACTCGCCGTACTGGCTGCCGTTCATATCTGGCGCATCCGAAAAGACGGCGGCTTGGCGAACCCGAATGGAACGCTTTCACCAACAGGAAAAGGCGTTGGGACATCAACCCCAGAACTTCAGAGCGCCAAAAGTGCGCCTACAAAAACCTATGGCTTAATGTGTCTCGTGAAAGACAAATCGCCGCAGACGGATGCAAATCCTGACGAAACGGCGCCCAGTTGGCCCTATTTGTTACGAGCGGAACTATTGGTTTTCATGGTTGTGATGTTGGTCTGCGTACTGTTGGGATTATTATTTGACGCTCCATTGACCGAACCTGCCAACCCAAGCGTACCGGAGAACCCTGCGAAAGCGCCTTGGTATTTTCTTGGCTTACAGGAGATGGTTTCTTATTCCGCCTTTGTTGGCGGGATGCTGGTTCCGTCCATTGTTATTTTTGGTTTGGCGATGATTCCGTTTCTTGATAAAGAATCTGAGCCGGGCGGCGTTTGGTTCACTAGAATGGAAGGTCGGCGGATTGCGTATTTGTCCGTATTGTTCGGCTCGTTATGCGCCGTAGCAGCGGTGGCGTTTCCCGTTTCGTTCGGCTGGTTGCGCGAATGGTTTCCTTCGATTCCGCAATTGTTCATTATCATTATCAACCCCGGAAGTTTATTGACGGCGGCTTACGCTGGCTGGTCTTTGTATATCCTTCATACCACCAAATCGACCCGGATGAGCGCGATTGCTTTGTTCACTTGTTTTCTGGTGGGCTTTATCATTTTGACTTATGTTGGCACCTATTTGCGTGGGCCGAACTGGGCCTTCTATTGGAGCCAGTCACAGTGGCCTAAGCATTAATGTTCGTTGTTAAATCGAAAAAAAGCGCCGGTTGCGGCTTACTAAGATTCGAGGTTCAGCCATGGATGTGAATAACATCAAACAGATGGATCAAAAAGTAAAATGGGCGCTTGTCATCGTCAGTCTGTTGACTTTGGCGGTTTTAATTATCGCTGCCGTATCCGAGAATGTGCTCGCTTCCTGGCGCATGATACGTCTTGGCTATGTCGGGATATTGAATGAACAAGCGACCGATGAGCGCGGTCGGGCCATTGCCGACCAATTTGAAATACGGATCGTACAAAACTATCTCCCGACTTTAGAAGCCGTCGACCGTTGCGTTACATGCCATCCTGGCATTGACGATCCCCGAATGATAGACGAGAAACAACCTTACAAGGCGCACTCTGGCGAATATCTGACTCAACATCCTCCCGAAAATTATGGTTGTACCATTTGTCACCGGGGGCAGGGTCGCGCCCTGGTGTTTGAAGAGGCAAAGGGTGAAGAGAGCCATTGGGATTATCCACTCTTACCGATCAATTTAACTCAATCCGCTTGTGGGTTGTGCCACTCGTCGGATGAAGTCAAAGACCGGGGCGGCGAACTCTACGCGCTGGGCAAAGAACTCTTTACGGATAAAGGTTGTTATTCATGCCACAACCTGCGCGGTGTGGGCGGCAACATGGGGCCTGCATTGGACCCGATTGGATTAAAAATCAAACAGATGCTCCCTATGGTCAATGTCGAAGGGCCGCATACGCTCCCGCAATGGCTGAAAGAACATTTTGAAGATCCGCAGAAAATCGTCGTCGGCAGCCAGATGAAACCGCCGCAGCTGAGCGGAGAAGAAATTGAAGCGTTGACGACGTATATGCTGTCATTGCAAGAGCGTGAAATCTCACGCGCCTATTTGACGGCGGGAAAATTGTTGGAACTGTACAAACAAGAACATCCCGAACCTGCCTCCGGCGAAGAACTTTATGTGCGTTATTGCTCTAGTTGTCATGACACGGGCGAATATGCGCGGTACGACAAGTTCTATCAGAAATTTTTCCCAGCGGTTCGCGGTAGTGTGTATGTACAGATAGCCTCTAGAGATTATTTAAAACAAAACATTGCGCAGGGGCGTCCTGGAACATTGATGCCTGCTTGGGAGAAAAACTCCGGTGGATTAACGGAAAGTGAAATTGACCGGATCATTGACTATATGCTGGATGTGCAAATTCCCGAACATGAGAAGTTAGATGCTCGAATGGTGCAAGGAACGCAAGACCCGGCCTTCAAAGTAATTGGAGATCAGGCGCGTGGAAAAAAACTGTTTACCAAACATTGTTCGGCCTGCCATTTATCAACTTTGGCGCCGGATTTATTCAACGCCACGTTCCAACAGTCTGCTACGGACGGGTTTGTTTTTACGACGATATTGAAGGGCCGTGAAAATACTCCTATGCCAGGATTCTTTGCACCCGGCAAAGGGGGAATGGGACCGGACGATATCTCTGATTTAACGGCCTATATCCGCAACGCTGCTCAGGCGCCTTCTCAGTCAGGACTCACATTCGCCTTACCGACCAATAACAAGGACTAACATCATGACGAAACCAGACCAGACGCAATCCACGGGTGTTTTAATAAACCGACGGAATATGCTTCGCTTGGGCGGAGGGCTTGGCGTCGGGGCGTTGCTGACTTCTGTATCCCATTCGGCGTTGCAGGAATTTGACATCATTAACGCCGATCCGCTGAAAGAATACGCCTACCGGGGGTGGGAAGATTTATACCGCGAACAATTTACCTGGGACCGCGTCGTCCGCTCAACGCACTCGGCCAACTGCACGGGGTCTTGTTCCTGGAAAGTCTATGTAAAAGACGGCGTCATGTTGCGCGAAGAACAAGCCGCTGACTATCCGCGCATCAGTGAAGACCTTCCTGATTATAATCCGCGCGGCTGCCAGAAGGGCGCATGTTTTGTTGAATACGTTTATGGCGCCCAGCGCCTGAAATATCCGCTGATTCGAACCGGCGAGCGCGGCGAAGGAAAGTGGCGGCGCGCCAGTTGGGATGAAGCGCTTGAATACGTCGCGGAAAAAGTCGTCGATAATATTTATAATTATGGCCCTGACACCAATACGTTTTTCTCTGTTATCCCCGCCATGTCGCCAGTTTCATTCAGCGCTGGTTCCCGGTTTGCGCAATATGTGGGAGGCGTGTTCTGTTCTTTCTATGACTGGTACTGCGACCTGCCGCCGGGAGAGCCGATTACCTGGGGCGTACAGACCGAATCGTGCGAATGCGCAGACTGGTTTAATTCAAAATATATCGTCTTGTGGGGCAGCAACATCAACCAAACCCGCATCCCCGACGCTCATTATGCGTGGGAGGCGCGCTACAACGGCGCCAAAGTCGTCTGCATCTCACCCGATTACAACAGCAGCGCAATTCATTGCGATCAATATATCCGCGTCAATCCAGGCAGCGACGCGATACTGGCGATGGCGGTTTGCCGGTATCTAATTGAGAATGATTTATGTGATACTCCTTACATTAAAGAACAAACGGATATGCCGTTATTGGTTCGGTTGGACACAAACCGCTTTTTGCGCGCATCCGACCTGGGCGCGGGCGACGAACAAGCCGAGTCGCAATTCTTCGTATGGGATTCAAAATCACAAAAGCCGGTTGCGCTGCCGGGTTGTATGGGCAGTGAAAAGAAAAACCTGCTGCTGGGTGAAATTGATCCAGAACTTCGGGGCCAATGGACTGTCCAACTGGAGAACGGTGAATCCTGCGAAGTGACCACCGTGTTTAATCAATTAGGCGTTCTGCTGAAAGACCCGATTTATTCACTGCAAGGCGCCGCGCAACACTGTGGGATTGACGAGCAGGATTTGCAAACATTTTTCAATGATTTTGCTACCCGCAAGCCTGCCATGATTATTCACGGGGCGGGAACGAACCATTGGTACCACAATGACCTGTTGAACCGGGCGATGATTCTTGTCGTTGCGCTGACTGGCAATGTCGGAAAGAACGGCGGCGGGTTTAACCATTACGTCGGACAAGAGCGCATTTGGCCTGAACACGGGTTCAAGACGTTGGCCTTCCCAGAGGGCGCCAAAAAACAGCGCTTCCAGAATATGACGATGTGGACCTATTGCCATTCTAAGCAAAACGACCCTCATCTGATTAACGGCAAACTGGTTGAAGAGTATATTTTGGATTCTGTCCGCAATGGTTGGATGCCGCTATGGCCAAAGAATGATTGGGCGGCGTTACAGCCCGAACAGATGCACGACCTCCCGCGAAAGCCCCGCTCGTTATTTGTGTGGCGCGCTAACTATTTGAACCAGGCCAAAGGCAACGAAGCCATATTGCGTTCTCTCTGGAAAGATTTAGACCTGATCGTCGATATCAACTACCGTATGGATACGACCGCGCTGTATAGCGACGTGGTCCTTCCGGCTTCGTCCTACTATGAAAAAACCGATTTGAATTCGACCGATTGCCATTCCTACATGCACCCGTTTTCGAAAGTGCTTGATCCATTATATGAATCGAAAACCGATTGGGATATTTTTGGCGCGCTGTCGAAAAAAGTCGCTGAAGTCGTGAAGCGAAAAGGGTTGCAGCCGTTTCAAGATGAAGAGTTGGATTGGGAGAGAGATTTAACGAAACTTTATGAAAATTGGACATCGGATGGGGCAATTACAACGGATGAAGACGCGTGTAATCATATTTTATCTAATTCGCCCGAAACCGAAGGCATGACCTACCATAACATCCAGAGCGGCCCTAAGCGCTTTGTTAAAATTGATGAAGAAGCGTGGAACAGCGATATTGAAGAAGGCCGCGCTTATACGCCATTTACTCACCAAATCGAGAAAAAACGACCCTGGCGTACATTGACGGGCAGGCAGCAATTTTATATTGACCACCCCTGGTATCTTGATCTGGAAGAGCAACTGCCCGTTCATAAAGAGCCGCAAGACGACCCCGAATTTCCCTATTATTGGAACACGCCGCACGGTCGGTGGTCGATCCATTCTACCTGGCGGGACAACCGCTACATGCTGCGTTTGCAGCGTGGGTTGCCCATCGTATATATTCACCCCGATGACGCAAATCAAAAGCAAATTAAAGACAACGATTGGGTGCGGGTGTTTAACGACCAGGGCGAGACCGTGGTGAAGTGTAAAATTCTTCCCGGCGAAAAGAAACGCCGCTTGACGATGTACCATGGATGGGAAAAGTTCCTTGGATTTCAAGAGGGCGGTTGGCAGTCGCTGACCTACATCAAAATCAAACCAACACAGTTAATTGGACACTATGGCCACCTTAATTTCAAATTGAATTATTGGGGGCCGACGGGCAGTAACCGCGATATTAAAGTCAACATGGAACGCTATGACGGGCCCATTGCGGGCTTTGAACCATCGGCGTAACGCAGCAGTCCATTCGACAGATGAAAGGGACGAACAATGTCTGAACATCAATATGCAATGGTGATGGATTTAAATAAATGCATCGGCTGCCAAACGTGCACGATGGGTTGCAAAAAACAATGGACTGACCGCGACGGTACAAGTTATATGTACTGGAACAATGTGGAAACTCAGCCCGGGCGAGGATATCCCAAAAATTGGGATTCGATCGGCGGCGGTTTTGACAGCCGACGCAATCTTCGACCTTCGCCGCTGCCGCCAAAAGAAGATTACGGCGAAGCCTACGACTATGATTACAACCAGCGGTTGTTCAAGGGCGGAAACAAGCCGGTGATGCCCCACAAGCCGCCGACCTACGGGCCGAATTGGGACGAAGATGTGGGAGGGATGGATACGACCAATCCATATTTCTTCTATCTTCCGCGCATCTGCAATCACTGCACGCACCCCGCTTGCGTAGAATCGTGCCCGCGCAAGGCGATCTACAAACGCACCGAAGACGGCATTGTGGTCATCGATCAAGAACGATGCAACGGATACCGCTATTGCATAAAATCGTGTCCGTACAAAAAAATCTATTTCAACGAAGTTACGGGGAAAAGCGAGAAATGTATTTTCTGTTATCCGCGCCTTGAAAAAGGCGTGGTCAATGCGTGCGCGGCGCAGTGCCCCGGGCGAATTCGCTTTGTCGGGTTGTTGGATGACCCTGACTCTCCGGTCCATAAACTGGTCGTAAAATATAAAGTGGCGCTTGGCTTGTTTCCTGAAAAAGGGACGCACCCGAATGTCTACTATATCCCGCCGTTTAACCCGCCCAAGGATGGCAAAGCCAACGGTCGCGTATTGGATGATCCGCGCTTGCCGTTAGATTACTTGAAATATTTATTTGGACCAAAAGTACTAAAGGTAATTCAGTTCCTTGAAAATGAATTAGTGAACTCTCAAAATGGCGAGGTCAGCGAAGTGTTACAGCTCCTGATCGGACGGTCTGGCGAGACACGATACCGCATCGTTCCCAAAACGGTGAGCGAGTCGACGCCGGCTGACGTGAAACAACAGGTTGATTCGATTCAAAGCGGTTCGGATTTGACCCTGATGGGGACGCCGCCGATAATCGGGCTTAACCAAGGCTCCCGCACAACGCCCTGTAACACAGACCAGAAAAACACCGCTGAATGCAGTTCGTGCGCGCTTCAATCAAACTGCGACAACATTGGATGAAGGCCTCAGGCCGGAAGAGGAGATGTTCTCCATGAAACAATACATTCTGCTGGTTTTAATCGCCGGAATATTCACCGCATCGCTTTATGCGGCGGATGAAAATGGCGCGATTGTGATCCCCGTTGACGCTGCCGCTTCGACGACCGGGATCGACGATTTATATAATCTGAACCACCCGGCCTGGGCGCAGGCGAAAGAGACGGCGCTTCATTTTCATCGTACGCCGCCTCTTTATAACGACGGCCCCTATGACGACGGCGAACGCCCCGTCGCTTCGGTGCGCTTCATTCGGTTTAGCGACAAGACGCTGGTTTTGCGTCTTGAGTGGAGCGACTCGACTGCCGATCAGTTTGAACAAGGCGTTCGCTATCCAGACGCGGGCGAATCCCACGTTTACAAAACGCATACGTCAAACACCAATCAATTCGGCGATTCCGCTTGTTTGATGGCGCCGAAGTCTAAAACGCCAATGCCAGCGTATCCGTCTATGATGATGGGCGATATAGCCAACCCGGTTGACCTGTTTTTCTGGCAGGCGGGCAGAGGATTTTCATTATTGCAGGCGCATGGGCGCGCATCGACAGCGGCAGCGGCAGCGCAAACGCAAACACAAACACAAACACAAACACAAACACAAACACAAACACAAACACAAACACAAACACAAACACAAACACAAACACAAACACAAACACAAACACAAACACAAACACAAACAGAACAAGCACTGAATGGGAAAAGTTTCCGCCAGGAGAATGGCTGGGCCGTTATTTTTGTTTTGCCTGACCTCTCCGCTTCCACTCCCGTTTGTTTTGCCATTTGGGATGGAGCGAAACAACAGCGGGACGGTTTGAAATACTATAGCCTCTGGTACGAGATTCAATCATGAAATTGCCATCTAACTTTGAGCAAAACGAATCCATTTTGAATGACTCATTGCCGTTTGCCTTCCTCCATGATTTATTCCGGTACCCAACCAGCGCTCAGTGGGAATGGATAACCCAGACGGACGTGCGGACTGCTTTAGGCGCATTATTCCAACAATATGGAATAACCAACGATCAGGACGCAAATCTATATCCAGCGTCTTATGAAGAATATGAAGAGTCTTTCATTCGATTGTTCGAAGTGGGCGCGCCATGCCCTGATTGTCCGTTGATCGAATCTCATTGGAACAAGAAAGACCCGACGCCCAAGGTTCTGCATGAGAATATTTTGTTTTACAAAGCCTTCGGATTGCGATTGAAAAAGGAAGCGGAAGAAACCGCGGACCACCTGCGGTTTCAGTTGGAGTTTTATCGGCATCTAACCGCTTTGGCAGCCGAAACGGCTGACAGTCCTGAACGCGCCGACCATTATCAACAAATCATGCAGGCAAGAAGGGATTACTTACAACGGCATCTTTTAAATTGGGTGCCCCTTGCCGTCGAGAAGGCCATTGAAACCGCTCCCGAATCTTGTTTTGCGAATTGGATGCGCCTGCTGGGCGCTTGCGTCGCCGATCAATTTAATCTGGTCGACCAGGAAATGCAGAATGGACCACTTGAATGACATGGAACTGCAAACATGACATCAACGGCTTTTGCGAGAAACGAAAGAAACTCTGCGCGCCAGATAGTAAAGGCTGCGTTTTGCATAAGCGATTCAAGTTTGTAGAAATCAACAACCCAAAATCAATGCCAACGGCCCAAAAGGCGACCAAGACGCAAATAGACTTAACTGACGAAACCTGAGTTTGCAACAGCGATTCTGCCTTCACAAGCGCGTGACGGTTCGCAGACAGAAACTTCCAGATTAACAGCTACGGGATGTTGAAGCGGATGAGTGACAGCGTAACTACAATAAAAGTTGATACGGCCCGCGAGTGGTCATCCTGGTTGACTTGTCTGACAGTGGGGATTCTTCTGTATGAATCAATCACTGGATTTGCCATTCTATTTCTGCCCTTCAGCCTGTTTAACCAATTCTCCGTCCTGTTGCATACATTGATTGGCTTGATCTCATTTCTGCCGACTGCGTGGTATTCATACACTCATTGGAAAGTTCGGAGAGTGGGGAGTTTAAGCCACTATCAGGTTGTTGGTTATGGGACGTTTATTTCTCTATTTATTTGCTTTGCCAGCGGCGTTGTTTTGACGCTTCAAGCCGCCTTTGGCCGCCGCATCGACGCATTCTGGGATATGGTGCACATTGGGTCGAGCATTGTGTTCTTCCTGCTGATGACGCTTCATATCATGACATTAGTTTTTCGTAGCGCTGGCGGGTTGAATTTAAATAATACGGGAGACGCGAAGGTTCGCTTTTATGTTCGTTCTTCGGTCAGTTGCGTAGCGCTGTGTCTTGTTACGTTCGCTTCGTTGTTATTGTATCCCAGCCAGCAATGGAACCAGCCGTTTTCTCCTGACTATGATTGGCGCTTTGGCGAAGACCGCCCGTTTGCTCCGAGCTTAGCCCGCGTCGATTACAATGGACGCGAGACCGAAATTGTGAGCGCGGTGATGGAGCAATTGGAACCAGCCAAACGGGAAGCCTTTTCTCAAGCGTACCGTAACCACGAACGCGCGCGTCTTGGCTTGTATCAGCAAGTGACCAACAGCCTGAGCGATAGCAATGCGCCCGCAAATGTTCGAGAGAAATTTGAAGAGCGATTTTCTGACTATACCAAGTTTGTAAGCCAGTGGGGCGCCGTCGATCCAGAATTGCTCGCTGGTTCGAGCCGGTGCGGGACCTCTGGGTGTCATGATGATATTTACCAGGAATGGGCGCCTAGCGCCCATCGGTATTCGGCCCTCGATCAGATGTTTCAAAAAACGCAAGAATTCATGGCGGTTGAAACCAGCCCGGAGCAAACGCGCTATTGCGCAGGCTGCCACGATCCGATTTCGCTATTCGGCGGGGCAAAGAATAAATCAAACATTACCTTGAGCGCAAAAGGCTCAGATGAAGGCATCTCGTGCGTAGTCTGTCATAGTATCGTACAAGCAGATACGCAAGGAAACGCTGATTATACGCTTCAACTTCCGGTCCCGTATTTGTTTGAAAAATACGACGATGCGGCGTCGTCATGGATCAGTGATTTTTTAATTCGCTCTTATCCACGCCATCATGTCGAATCATATTCGAGAACGCTTTATAAATCCGCAGAGTATTGCGGGGCCTGTCACAAGCAATACATCGACAAAGAAGTCAATACTGATATTGGTCGCGTTCAAGGCCAGAACCAGTACGATAGTTGGCGAAAGAGCCATTGGTATGACGAAGAAAATCCTGACAATACCATCACATGCCGTGAATGCCACATGCCCTTACAAGCAAGCGATGACCCGTCGTCCGGCGACCCGTATGACTTCAACCGAAACCGGAATGACCAGAAGCATCGCAGCCACCGGTTTCTTGCATCCAATCAATATATCCCGGTATTTCATCAACTGCCGGATGCAGACCTCCACGTTCAATTGACTGAGGATTGGCTGCGCGGAGAGATCGAGATTCCTGAAATCGCAGATCGTTGGGTGACAGGGCCGGTCGTTGAAATGGAAATCCAAGCGCCCAAGCGCGTTAAACCAGGCGACGAAATTCACATCCAAGTGCTTTTGGTGAATAACAAAACCGGGCACGACTTTCCAACAGGCCCGTTAGATATGATCGAATCATGGCTGGAACTGATTGTTAGCGATGAGCGCGGTGAAGTCAGATACCACGCAGGCGCCATTGATGATGGAGGAGATGTGCTCGAACCGCCTCTTATATTCAAAGCAGACGGCTTTGACCGCAAAGGAGAATTAATTGACCGCCATAATTTATGGGACATGGTAGGCGCCCGATACAAGCGGGCAATGTTTCCCGGCGTGTCTGACGCAGTCAATATCTCGATGTTATGCCCTGAGACGTCTGTGAAATCTACCGCATCTTCACCAGAGCGCTCCGGCGAGTTTGATGTCCTCATTCCCCAGTCATCAGAAAAAAGCGCATTACATGTGACCGCAATCCTTTGGTATCGAAAAGCCAATGCGGCTTTTCTGAAACGCATTTATGGGATCGATACGGAATTCCGGTCTCCCGCTACCGATATTTCCCGCGCAAGCGCCGTGATTGAGATTGATGCGTAAACCAAAGCTAACCAGAAGCCGCCGCCAATTTCATCTGATCGTGTGGAGTATCCTGACGGGGTGCATCGTAATTGGAGCGCCGATTTTCCTGTATTGGATTTATCAACCTGCCGATTCTGTCTTCGATCCGTATGGAGAAAAAATTGACGGAATTACTAACGTCCACCTTCAAGAGAGCGATAATACAGCGCCAGAAATCCAATTTGATGAGGTCGCTGAAAAATCAGGCATTGTATTTCATCATTTTCCATTTGAACGGAATTCCTACATTGTTGAAGACATGGGGGCTGGGCTGGCATGGGGCGATTATGATGGCGACGGTGACGAAGACCTTTTTCTCGTGAACTTTTCAGCGCCATTTAATGGACAACAATCAGAGCCGTCTTCAGGCGCTACACATGCGCTTTATCAAAATCAAGGAGACGGGACCTTCGTCGATGTCAGCAAAGAATACGGAGTTGATTTGTCTTCGTATGGCATGGGCGCCGCCTGGGGTGATTTTGATAATGATGGCGATTTAGATTTGTACGTCACGAATATTGGCTCAAACCTTCTCTTTCAAAACAATGGAAATGGCGGCTTCACAGAAATCGCAAAAAATGTCGGCCTAGATGATGACCGCTTTGGGGCCGGGTGCATGTGGGGCGACTATAACCGTGACGGCTGGATCGATTTATATGTTTGCAACTATGTGGATTTTGTATTTCGTGAAGGGGATGTCAAACGCAAATCAAAATTCAACCGGCTGGAATATCCCCATACGTTGAATCCCTCTTCATACGCATCGCAACCCAATCGGCTCTATCGGAATAATGGGGATGGAACTTTCACGGATGTCGCAGAATCTGTAGGCGTTGATAACCCGGAAGGGAGAAGCCTTGCAGTTTCGTGGACCGATTTTGATCTGGACGGCTATGTGGATTTGTACATTGCGAACGATGTTTCCAGCAATGCGATGTATCGAAATATGGGTAACGGAACGTTCGAAGACGTCAGTTCGAGATCGCTGACTGCTGACTACCGGGGCGCGATGGGCATTGCGGTCGGCGACTATGATCGCGACGCCGATCTTGATCTTTTTATTACGCATTGGCTCGCGCAAGAAAATGCGCTCTATCAAAATATGATGTTTTTTATGGGCATGAAACAAGACGCCGATCAGGCGTTGTTTTTTACGGATGTTGCCGATGAGTTTGGGCTGGGGCAAATTTCGTTAGATATGGTTGGGTGGAGCACGTCGTTTATTGACTTTGACAATGACGGCTGGCTGGATTTATGGATTTCTAATGGAAATACGCTTGAACAACTGGATGAGGTGAAGCGATTAAAGCCTCAAGCCATATTGTTATTTCATCAACAGCCAGAAAAGGGATTTTATGAAATCGGCGCCAAGGCATGTGATGCATTATCTATACCGACTGTTACGCGAGGCGGCGCCTTTGCCGATTATAACGCCGATGGACGGATTGATTTTGCGTTGCAACAACATGGAGAATCACCGCTGTTGTTTCTGAATACCACCCAGAATACGCATAACTGGATTCAAATCGAATTAAAACAGAATAAGTATAATACTCAGGCGTTGGGCGCGAGAGTTATTCTAAAAACAAACGATGGGCTGCAACTGCAACAAGTCGGTTCACAGGCGTCTTATTTATCTCAAAACCAAAACATTCTACATTTTGGTTTAGGGGAAAACGATGCAATCAATGAAATTCAAATTTTCTGGCCGGATGGACGCGAAGAAATAATCCGCGAAGTGGATGGCATCAACCAAAAACTAACTATCATTCATGAGCCAGAATATTAAATGAATGGCCTATTTGATGCAGTCGAAGACAGAACAACACGGCTTTATAGTCGTTGCCAGAAATCTGTGCGGATTGAGTTTTCATAACTGTATCTAGTCGATCCTGAAAAAGTGTTGTTTCAAATTTTCATTGATGTTTAGAAGACGACTTGTCCTCTAATGGTTTTCGCTTGGTTGTGAAATCTCATGTTGAAGGCAGCAATCCTTTGACGCAAATACTGAAAAAGGGCAAAAAGAGCCCGCTGTATGCGCAGTTTGACCAAAATCAAATGTTAGTTCCAACCGCAGGCGCACAGGATCGCATTGATACATAGTCGCCAAGCGTCCCCTTTAGGTCGTTTCTGTCCAATCGGCTGCTTTGTTTGATGTGCCCGATTGTGGTCTCAATCGCCGAGCGTCTTTTCATCCACTTTTTCAACGATTGAACGAAACACCTTGTTCTTTTAGATAGCGGTCGTCGGTACAGAGTAAAACTGCGAGTTGAGCGCCAGCAGAATGTCCACCAACGATGACTCGTTTAGGATCGCCACCATAGCCAGCAATATGTCTGTGCACCCACCCAAACGCTTTGGCAACGTCGCGAATCAGAACATCCATCTCCACGTTGGGTAAGAGACGATAGTTTGTCGCGACGAAGACCATTCCGCGCTCCGTCAACACTTTGGGTTTCAGCGCCACATCGCTCTTATCACCAGTTTGCCATCCGCCGCCGTATATCTTGGCACAGAGGGAAGCGCAAATTCACCACCCTACATTGGGTGTAATAGATGTGACAAACGAAAACCCGGTTTTCTTAAAGATTGAAAACTAACAGCATAACGTCAGTTTGCATACACATCCATGTAATCATGACTTCCGGCAAAGCCGGAGGGTTACTCTTTTTTAATTAATCTTCCGAAATTTGAGTGCTTTTTTATAAGTTGAATTGAGGTTTCGCTTCGTGAGGCATGGGTACAACTCTGCTCGCTTCAGTGCGGGCTTTCAGGCCCTTACGCACAGGCGCTCCCAGAGTCGCACCCATGCCGGAATACGTTTTAGGAATCAAAATCATGGCCATCCATCAATGTAGGTACTCATTTACCGGATGAACCTTTTTTAATTAATCTTCCGAAATTTTATCCGTTTAGAGCGTTTGACAAAATACCGTGCGTAAAGCGCGCCCGTAGGGCTCAGCGATAGATACAGTTACGGAAACTCAATCCGCACATAATTCTGGCAACCACTATAAAACATACTGCAACCACCTGATGCAGTATTAGAAATTGTGAGAAATCTAAAATCTCGAATTTTGTTTTTCAGGCGCTTTCTTTTTGCGTTCTGCAGCCAAATTTAGCGTACAATGCAGGCATGAAAAACAGATTCAATACAGTAGAAGTAATTAGCCCCCACACGATGACAAGCGCCATGGGATATTCAATTTCATACCCAGGTTGCAAACCACCGATCACGATTGGAAGCAACGCTAACGCAGTTGTTAAAGCAGTCATCAAAATTGGAGCCAAGCGTTCTTCGGCTCCGCGAATAACCAACGGTACGCCGAAAGGCATTTTTTCTTCATCTTCTAAATAGCGATAATGGCTTATTAGCATGATGCCGTTCCGGGCGGCGATGCCCAATACAGTAACAAAACCGACAAGTGATCCCAGAGATAAAACGCCCCCTCCAGCAAATGCTCCCATGACGCCGCCGATTAAAGCAAAAGGCAATGTCAGAAAGATTAAACAGACCAAACGGATCGACTGAAAATCGGTATAAAGAAGAACAAGGATCCCCATAATTGCCAGCGCGGTTAGAGCAAACAAGCGTTGTTTTGATTCCTGACGGGCCGCAAATTCACCCAGAAATTCAGGATGATATTCTAAGGGGAAATTATATCCCTTTACTTGTTGCTCAACGTCTCGAGCGACACTGCCGAGATCGCGTCCTTCTACATTGCAAGTAACATCAATATAGCGAGAAGCGCCTTCACGTTTGATCAGGTTTGGCATGTCGCCGATATAGACATCTGCTAAATCTTTAAGTGGGATATAAGCGCCTTGGGGCGTTTCGATTAATAAGTTTCGCAGCGATGATAAATCATTACGTATTCGCTCGCTGCCGCGAACAACGACTTCTACTATTTTTTGGCCTTCATATAGTTCTCCAACCTTGTGACCATGAACTAAGGTCGTGACCGAACGCCGGATGTCGCCAGGGGAAAGGTTGAAGCGCTTCGCCATTTCCGGGCGCAGTTTCACTTTGATTTGAGGCACGAGAACTTGCTGTTCTACTTTTAAATCTCGGATGCCATTCACATCAGAAATGACTCCTGCGACGCCTTCAGCCGTCTCTCTTAATTCTGCCAGATCAGGGCCGTAAATTCGCACAACAATGCTGGCGCTGGCTCCGGTTAACACTTCTTTGATGCGTTCACTCAAATATGTGAGCACGTCCCGATATAACCCGGGATAGCCATAAACCACTTCTTCTACTTTTGCCAGTGTGGTTTTGTAGTCAGCCTCAGGCGCAATGCTGATCCATAATTCCGTAAAATTCGGCCCAACGACTTCATCGGCGACTTCGGCGCGACCAATGTGAGAACCAAAATTTCTGACGCCGGGAATCGCCCGCAGTTCTTTGCTGACGCGAATGGTTAAGCGGTTCATTGCGTCGAGCGAGGTCCCGGGTTTTTCAACCCAATGCATCAAGAAATCCCGTTCTTGAAATTTCGGAAAAAATTCTTCTCCTAAATTGGGTACGGCTATCGCCGCTCCAATCATGGCAATCACTAAAAATACGACAACCAGGGATGGACGCGAAACCGTCATTGGCAGGACTGAGCGATAGATGCGCTTTAAGACCGAAGTGAGCGGAGGGTCTTCATTTTCATGTTTCACTTGAGGCAGAAGCATGAGAGACAACGCCGGCGTCACGGTAAGCGCCACAATCAACGACGCTAAAATGGCAAGCACATAAGAAAAGGCGAGCGGTTTAAAGAACGCCCCCGCTAGGCCCTCTAAGAAAAATACCGGAAGAAAAACAAGAATAACAATCAGGCTCGCATACACGATTGCGCTTCGTACTTCGAGAGAGGCTTTCAGAACAACCCAAAACGAGGAATCGGGATTCCCTGCCTTTGCATTTAACCGAAGACGACGTGCGATGTTTTCCACATCAATAATGGCGTCATCGACAACAGAGCCTAATGCGATTACCAGCCCTGCAATGACCATGGTGTTGATGGTTTCGCCTTGGTGGTGAATGACAAGCATGGCTGCGATTAGAGACAACGGAATCGCAAGCGCGCTGATTAACGCTGCTCTCCAATTAAATAAAAATGCAACCAGAACAATGACGACCAGTACGCAGCCAATCAACAGAGCGTGCGATAAATTTGTTAACGCGGTTTCAATAAATGTGGCGGGGCGAAATATAGTTGAATCAACAAGAACATCGCCTAAGCCAGGGCGCAACGTTTCAAGAACGGCTTCAACCTGCCGCGTGACATTGAGAGTATTTCCCCACGGGTACATTTCGACGATTAATAATAATCCCGGGCCATCGTTTATAATAGCGTCGCCAATCGGCGGCGGGAAACCGATTTCAACCTTAGCGACGTCGCCCAAACGAATCGGCGCTCCGTCTTGAAATTTGATTAATGAATTTGCTAGGTCTTCTGTATTTTTAATTGGTGAATCATGGAAAATCGCCAATCTTTGGTTGGGCGTATCCAGAAAACCACCAGCGCCTAACGTGGTAATATCTTGTGCGGCAGTGATGACGGAGTCTAATGGAATGTTATGTAAGCGAAGTTGTTCAGGTTCGACAATGATTTGATATTGCCTGTCCCGCTGTCCCCAAATCGCGATATTCGCTACGCCGGGCAATGCCATCAAACGTGGCCGGATGGTCCATTTGGCCAGTTCCGTCATGTCCATCTGAGATAATGTGTCAGATGACATTCCAATTTTCATGACGCGGCTGGTTGACGAAAGAGGGGGAAGAATGACGGGAGCGCGGGCAACCGCAGGAAGACGTTCTAACTCAGCGGTGAGCCGTTCCTGAACCAGGTGATGCGCCGTATTCAGGTTTGTGCCTTTTTCAAAAAATAATGTGATTGACGAAAGCCCAAGGACGGATTTAGACCGGAGTTTTGTAACCAGCGGTGTTCCATTCAGCGCATTTTCTAAAGGAAGAGTAACAAGGCTATCGACTTCTTCTACGGAAAGCCCCGGCGCTTCGGTTTGAATTTCAACCCGTGGAGGAGCGAATTCTGGAAACACATCCAGACGAGTATCTTTGGCTGTGCGAATGCCGACGATGATTAAAACGACGGCCAATGCGAGCACAAGCACGCGCATTTCAAGAGCTGTAGTGATGAGCCATTTCATCATGGCGAAAAACACCTATAAGGATAATTATTTACTGTTTCCAAACTCTGTTCCAAACAATTCCGCAGCTCCATCGGTAACCAACTGGGTTCCTGGCTTTGGGCCGGAAGCGATCACTGCATCCTCGTCCTTCACAAATAACACTTCGATTCGGCTTCTTTGATACGTGTGTTCGCTCAACTTTTCATATACCCAAGCGTCGCCATGAATGTCATACAAAACGGACGACCAAGGCACTGTTGAATTCTCTTCATTCCCTTTTAATTCCAGGCTGACTGATACGCGCTGTCCGGTGCGAAACTGGCTTTGCAGATTAACCATTTCATAAAAAAGGTTAATCGTCACTGAATCGGGGTTTGCAGATGGAGGAGCGGATATGGAGTGGGCCAAGGTTGTTGATTTGCCCGGAAAGTCAGACACATTTCCGACATGCGCCATCGCTTCGGATTGAATCCGTTCAACATCGCCAACATACACTGGGACGCGAACCCAGACTGTTTCATTATTGAGTATTTCAAATAACGGCGCGCCAGCCGCAACCGATTGTCCGACGGCAACGAACAGATTTTGTAAGATACCATCATCAGGCGAGAGGATTACATTGGATTGAAGCGTTCCGGCTTCTGCATCAAGGTTCGTACGGGAAAGCAATGAAAGCCTGGCTTGCGCAGACGATAATTCTTCTTCCGCGAGGCGTAATTTGGCTTTTGCGTCATCAACCGCCCGGGCGTTGCCTACTTTATCTTCCAGAAGTTGTTCTGTTCGGTTCAATTCAATTTTTGCGGCGTTGATCTTAACTTTGGCGCTTTCGACTTGTCCTTGCGCTTCAATACGGGTTGAAGCGAGCGAGGCGTTGGCTTCGGCGAGCCTAACTCTTTCTGAGGGAGTTAATACATCTCGTTCAGGCGTCAACAATGGTAGATACGCAAGAACCGCCTGCCCTTTCGCGACGAGGCTTCCAGGTTTTGGAATTTCGCTTTCGGGCGGCGGTTGAATTTCGCCGTTAAACGGCGCAGTAACGGAAATTAAGCGGCCCGGTGGAGTAAGAATTTCCCCATTGTAAGTTTGGCGCCGATTGACGGGTTTTACTTCAACAGGATGAGTAACGATGCCTAGCCTCTCTTCGGCTTCAGGCGTTAGAGTTATATTTGCCAAGTTGCTTTCATTGGTATACTGGTTTACTTGAGCTGGCACTGAGTGTTTTTAGGTTATAACAACCAACTGTCGGACAGGTTGATGAGAGCATAAAATACCGCGACTGCCTGTGTTGTATATCCTCATTGCTTTTCGCAACAGCCATCCCCAAAGGCAAGTCGCTTCTTAAAACTAATTTATAGTCATCAAATAATTCATCCGTTTGATTTAAGAAGTCAATACTAGCTTTTCTTTTCATGCTTTTACTTAAAATAAAATAATCTCTATCTATGTCATTCAATGCAGTCGAAATAACTTCACTTTCCGGGCTATGGACCATGTTAATTTGGCCATGCGTATAGAATGACATTGTGTATCCGTTTTTACCAATATAATACAATTCAGGTTGTTCTTGATTTTCAGATAAATCTTGAAATTTAGAGATGATTTTTTGTTGTTCGGCGTGTTTTTGCAATAATGCATTGCTGAAGACGCCGAGCGAAAGACACAAGACAGGCACAATAAGAACAGCCAGAACCAACACTTGATTGCTTAAAAATAAGACGCCATTTTCTGAAGAGTTTCTTAAGCGAAACGGTTGGGCGTCCATTCCATTTTTTCGAAGCACTAAATGAAAAACCCACACCGCAAGTATCGCAAATGGAGGCAAGGAAGGCAGCGCATAGGTAAACACGATATTGCGCGCGAAACAAAAGAACACAAGCGGCGTAATGAACCAAGCGAGAAGATACCAACTCCAGATATCATTAAAAACTTGAAAAAACTTCATTCCCTTCATTCGTAACCAGGCCAGCGCCGCAATGAACAGAATGCTCCAGGGCATGGTATCAATTAAGGCATAAACCAATATTGTTCCACGCGCGCGCTTATGGCCGCTGCCATATAAGTCACCTTCCCAGCCTGCAACGAAAAAGCGCTTAAAATGCTCCCCCACAAAATAGTAATCGAGAAATCCAGGCGTCCTGAATTCAGCCATTACATGCCATGGAACTGCGATGAGGGAAGTCAACAAAAAACCAGTGACTAAAGGAAACCTCTTTATAGCGTTACGCCATTCGGAAGACAGGACTACGCCAACAAAAACTGGCAGAATAATAAATACGATTCCGATGAGTCCTTTTGATAATACGCTGAGACCAATCCCCGCAAAAAAACAATATGCCCAAACATTGCGCAACCCTTTAGCCTGACTCTGCATTGCAAAGGCGAATGAGACCAGTGAAAATGTTATCGAAAACACGAGTGGAATATCGGTTAAAACAGCGCCGGACATCATAAAAAATAATGCAGTCGTTGACAGGACAATCGAACAGTAGACGCCAAACAACCGGCCTTTTAACAGTTCGCCGAGTTTGAAAGTGAGTAAAACGGCAAGAACACATAACAGAAACGATGGAAGCCGCGTACTAAATATTGTGGCTCCAAAGACCGAGATGCTCATTGCATTCAGCCAGAATAATAGAGGCGGCTTCCCCCAGAATGGCGTCCCGACTTCAATTTGTGGAGTGACCCAATCATTTTCGGACACCATGTTTCTCGAAACTTCGGCGTATCGTCCTTCGGAAGGATGAAACAAAGGCAAATCGATAATCAGATATAACCGAGCAATTATTAAAAAACAAAATATAGAAACAACAATCACGTAAGGTAATTTCTCGGCTCCAAAAAAATTTCTATTATTCATCATCAAACTCTTCTCTGAATATATTTCGAATTATTAATAGTGATTAACAACCAGTTGTTTTTATTCAAGAATGATTGTAATACATGCAACATTACAGGAAGATTACAGGTGGATTAAAAAACACGTTTTTCAGTTCGAGGGGGATGGAAGTAATGGAGGCTGAATGCTTTAATTGCGCTATGTCGATGGTTAAATGTAGTGAATTATCGGCATGGGTGCAACTCTGCTCGCTTCAGTGCGGGCTTACAGGCTCTTATACACAGGCGCTCCCAGAGTTACATACATACCTTATTTAGTATGTCAGTTTTTGATATACAGGAATACGTTTTCGTAATCAAAATCTTGACCATCCATCAATGTAGGTACACAATTACCGGATGAACCATCGTTACTGGATGGGCAACGTAAAATAAAATTCACTTCCTACATCAGGCGTGGAAGCGACCTCTAATTTGCCGCTGTGAGCGCGCGCAACCGATAAGGCCAGACTGAGACCGAGTCCGTTTCCCGGTTGAGCCCGGCTTTTGCTGCCGCGGTAAAATCGCTGAAAAATCTTTTCACGGTCATCATCGCTTATTCCGATCCCCGTATCTTTTACCATAACAACGCATTCGTTACTGCGCTGTACTAATTCTATCCAGATTTCTCCGCCAGGCCTAGTATATTTGACTGCATTATCAACCAGATTTGCGATAGAACGTTGAATCATTCGTCGGTTTCCATAGACTTGAACGGCGCCATTTACTTTGGTATGAAGACGAATTTTTTTATCTTCAGCAACCGGGGCGAAACACTCAGCGGCAATCGAGACAATTTGGTTTATGTCAAATGATTCTGATTCAAGAGTCTCTAAATTAGATTCTAGTTCAGAAATATCGAGCATCGTATTAATGATGTGAAGAAGTATGTCGCACTCTTCGATGACGTCTTCACAAATTGCTGCACAATCGTCAGAGACATTCTCATGACAAATCCACTGTTCTGCGAGTCCGCGCATGCGCGCCAAAGGGCTGCGCAGATCGTGGGCAATATTATCATTGACCTCTTTCATTTCATTCATCAATTGCTGGTTAGCGTCTGCCATGCGGTTAAACGCTTTACCCAATGACTCAAGTTCAATTCCATATTGCGAAACAGGAACGCGTTGTTCAAAGCGCCCTTGTGAAATATGGTTCGCAGTATTGGTTACATCGTTGATGCCCTTCACCGCGTAATGTGAAATGCTGCGCCCAACGATGATCCCGGCAAGGATGATGCATGAGACAATAACGATTGACAAAAACTGAATGAAATTCAATAGCGCCAATTGATCGTCAATAATGAAACCAATTTGTATTACTACACCGTTAGGCCCTCTTGATGAAATTATTTTGGCGGTATGGCCCGATTCGACAAAATGAATTGTTTCGATCTGATGATCACCTTGGCTATCATCAGTAGACAAAAAACCGTCAATTACACTCATCTGCCAAACAGAATCATCATAAAAACTATAAATGGATTGTCCGTTAACATACCAACGAAACAACATCTCAGACGGGTCGTCCGATTTAAAGTCATCATCAAAATAGTGTAAAGCCGCGTCTCTTGATTCCATCTCAATGATTCCAAGATATTCGTCTATGTCATCCTGTAATTCGTCGTCGATCTGTGTATGAATAAATCGGGCGATCGAAACATTTAACAATGCAAAGCCGATGATTGATGTAAATACGATCACGACCGCATAGGAAAATGCAATTTTAAATGAAAGAGTATTAAACATTGCTTTGAGGGTCCTCGAACACATAACCGACGCCACGAATCGTCTTGATGAGCCTTTCGTTATGTCCATCGTTGAGTTTGCCGCGCATACGGCACATGGTTGCCTCAACCACATTCGTCTGTGGATCAAAATAGTAATCCCACACTTGGTCCATAATCATTGTTCTTGACACGACGCGGCCTTTGTTTCTCATCAAATATTCAAGCAGAGTAAACTCACGGTTGTTGAGGTCGATACGCTGTCCATTTCTTGTAACGATATGCTTGGAGCGGTCGAGATTGACATCGCCAATCTCAAGGGTGGTCGCATCCGTCTGCCCAGTTGAGCGGCGCACCAAGGCGCGAATGCGTTCAAGTAACTCAGTAAACGAAAAAGGTTTCACCAAGTAGTCGTCGCCTCCGACCCGTAAACCTTTCACACGGTCATCAATTTCACGTTTAGCGCTTAGAAATAGAATCGGCGTGTTGATATTTTTGTTTCGGGCCTGTTCAACAATTTCATAGCCATTCATTTCAGGAAGCAGAATGTCAACCACGGCGGCGTCATAAGGATTGTCGATCAAATAGTGATAGCCATAAGCACCATTGTCGCAATGGTCTACCGTGAACCCCGCTTCTTTAAAGCCATTGATCATAAATGAGGCTATCTTTTTATCGTCTTCAATTAGTAATATACGCATTTCACTTGCTCGACAAAATTTAATTTTTACTCACTTGATTAACCACTCGCTTTTCAAAAGATAATTATATGACAGTAAGATTACAACAACATTACAAATTCAAAATAAAAATTTTGATCCAGATGTTCCATTTTTTTGTTCTTCCGTATATTAGATATTTTTTTATATAAATTGAATTGAGATTTAGCTGCATTTGGCATCAAATTCGCGGCGATATATCAAAGTAAATACGTCTTAGACGAATGAACCATAAATCTCATCATTATGCGCCTGAAGATGAGCATAAATCATGGTTGTTCGAGGCTCACATTGTTCTTGCGCTAATGAGTAAATCTTGTAGGAATAAGAATGATTCAGAATCTCGAAAGAAACGAGTAAAGCCAGTTATACTATCCTAATACAATTCTATGCAATTCTCATTTTGTCTACGTTTTTTTTCATTTTGATAAAATACTGCCTGGCATATTCTAAAATTCATCAAATGCGTTCATTCGCTCACAACGCAGAAGAATTAAACCTAAAAATATAAAGATCAGAGAGTTATAAAAAAGAAAAAGGCGGTGAGGACATCACCGCCTATCAAAAGAAAAATGGTATGTAGGGCTTTCTAACCAATGGCTCTGCGCAATTTTTCGTACTCCGCGAAATCATCGCGAAGCGTCTGACAAACGGTTTCACAAATTTCAAAAACCATATTGTTGCTCACTTGATATAAAACTTTGGTGCCGTCACGGCGAAATATCACTAAGCCCGCTTTGTGAAGAGCGTTCAAATTTGCTGAGGCGGTACCGTGTTTCAGGCCGGCTTTTTCAGCGATATCGCTAACGCTAAGTTCTTGTTCTTTCAGCAAATGCAATATCTTAAGGCGTGTGGGTTCAGACATTGCTTTAAACCGCTGCGCAATCAACTCAAAGAGGTCTTCGTTCATTTGCATGGTGCATGTCTCCGGTTTTTCCAAAACGATCATGTCTGATGCCACTCCATTGAAACAGGATTTACTTTTAGCAGCGCGCTGTTCAACCACACATCAACATAGTCATTTTGACTATCAACCCCATAGTGCTTGGGATTTCTATTACTTTTTTGCAAAACTGAAAATCTTTTCTTCTATACTGCAATGGTTGTACAAAAAGCAAGATGTTTGCCATTATGTCTTTTCGTCTCAAAAAAATAATCTTTGGGAGATCCCATGCAATATTTCATCCCATCTGATTTTTACATTTCCCTCAAGAATTTTTCATTCAAATGGTTTTTTGTTAGACAGACACTTTAAATTTATAGGCATATACCCATATCTTTCTTGAAAGAATTAGTTGCTATTTACTCATAACAGCGGTACGTTCAATTCACACGCGTCCGTCGAATATGGGCCGGATTGGCGTATGATGAAACCATCTGATTCTTTAGGGAGACTTCAACGATGAATGCAGCAAAACAGAGGAAAATTGTTGTGATCGGGGCTGTCGCTGGTGGAGCCAAAAGCGCCGCCAAAGCGAGACGGCAAGACCCGTATGCTGAAATTACTATTTATACGGATGAAGAATATATTTCGTATGCTGGCTGCGGAGAACCGTATTACATTGCGGATGAAATCAAAGACAAAAAACAACTCCTGGCGCGAACGCCTGAGCAATTTGACGAAAATATGGACATTCAAGTCCACACCAGCCATCGCGTCACCAAAATTGATCCCAAAAAGAAAGTCGTTGTCGTCAAAGCGTTAAAAGAAAATAAAGAATTTGAAGCGCCGTATGACGCGCTCGTCATTGCGACGGGAGCGAGGCCCTTTATCCCGCCAATTCCAGGCCGCGAGCTGCCCGGCGTTTATCAATTGCGAACGATCCCCGACACGCTTGCGATTCGTGAAAAAGTAGATAGCGGAACCGTAAAACGCGCGGTGGTCGTCGGCGGGGGGTATATCGGCCTGGAAATGGTCGAGAGCCTGACTGCGCGCGGCATTCAGGTCACCGTCATTGAACGGTTGCCTCAACTGGCGCCTCCTTACGATGAAGACGTTGCCAAGCATATCAACAATGAATTGCTCAAACACGGCATTGGGGTGCGCCTCAATGAATCCGTTGAGGAAATCATCGGCTCGCCGGAAACAGGCGTCCGCGCGGTAAAGGCAGGCGGCGAGATCATCGAAACCGACCTGGTGCTGCTTTCGGTTGGAATTCGACCAAATGTCGAACTCGCCAAAGACGCGGGGATATTGACAGGCCCCACCGGAGCGATTCAGGTCGATAAGCGCATGGAGACGAGCATCACAGATATCTTTGCGGCAGGCGACTGCGCGGAGACCTTTCATCAAATTACAGAGAAACCAGTTTGGATCGCGCTGGGTTCGACGGCGAATAAAATGGGGCGCATCGTCGGCATCAATATCACCGGAGGCAACGCGAAATTCGCCGGGGTTCTTGGGACTTCAATCTTCCGTGTCTTTGGCCTGAACGTCGCGGGTACGGGATTGATCGAACGCGACGCAATCAAGGAAGGCTATGATATCGAAGTCGCGGTCGTTCCCGGCGGCGACCGGCCCCATTATATGCCTGACGCAAAGCGCGTCATCATTAAACTGATCGCCTCCAAAAGCAATCGGCGCGTTTTAGGCGCCCAAGTGTGGGGCGATGGAAAAGTCGATAAAACCATCGACACCATCGCGACAGCCATTCAGTTCAAAGCGACCGTCGATGACTTACAGCAGTTAGACCTCGCCTATGCGCCGCCGTTCGCGCCTGCGCTTGGCAACCCGATTGTCGCCGCCAATGTATTGATGAACAAACTTGACGGCTCCACCGAAGGCGTCTTACCCGGCAAAGTCATCGAGCAGAAAGAGGCGAAAGACGATTTTGTGTTTCTTGATGTTCGCGGACCGAAAATCATGAAAGAAGTTTGCTTTGAAGATTGCGAAAACATCCCGATGAAAGATTTGCGCAAGCGTTGCGAAGAACTGCCGCGCGACAAAGAGATTATTACGTCGTGCAACATCGGGTTGAACGCCGCGCTGGCGTACCGCGTCTTGAAAAGCAACGGCTTTGAAAAAATCAAATATATGGACGGCGGCATAACGGCGTTTCCTGAACCCAAGCGCGGCCCAGCGGCGGAATAGGACATACATAGAATAAATTCTGGTTCTTCCGTAAAGTTGATACTCTTTTTATCTCTTTGCATCTGGCATGGGTACAACTCTGCTCGCTTCAGTGCCAATGTCATTGACTTAAGACTTTTAGCCCCCCTTTTTAAGGGGGGCCGGCGCTGAAAGCGCCAGGGGGGATTCGGGCGCAACACGTTGCACCCCTACAGGGCTGATATTTTTGATTTCGTTGCATCAAGGTCGGCCCTCACTTCGCGACGCCTTGGCTTGCCACCCAAAGAAAAAGGGGCGGAAAATTTCCGCCCCTTTCTTATTGCTAGACTGATATGAATTACGCTTAATAGAGTCCCCACTCGGCTACAGGAGAATCATTCGGCAGCAGTTGCATTAATGCCCAACCGGCTTCATCATTGTACGCTTCAAAGACAGTTCCCGCTTCATTTGTCGAATGGAACCCCCATTTACCCGTACGGGCGCCGCCGCCAACTTCGCTGTCATTCATCAGAATTTCAAAACCAACAATATCACGGTCTGACGGCGCCATGACGGCTTCTTTGTTGAGTTGATATTCAACAACATACCCCGTACCGTCATCGCGAACGCGGGCGCCGTAATTCCACAGGCTGCCGTTCGATGAATTAAAGAACCCATCTCCTTCAACAGCAGCCGGAGCGCTATCGCCTCCAGGCAAGTGTCCATCTCCGGTAACGGTGCATTGAATGCCAAATGGCGTATCGCGGGGCGTTGAGCGTGACAGATTTCCGTCAAGGAAGACTTCAATGCTGTCATTCTGCCAAGCGTCTGTCTCATTTTCAAAAAACGCCAAGTTTGAATCAGTAATATCACACGCAACATAAATGGCGTCGTTGTCATGCAAGAGATAGAAGGTTACGTTCTGCTCGTCTGCGGAGTATTCGTTGCCAGATATATGTACGCCTGGCGCGACATTACCGTCAGCGGTGTCATGGTTAAAGTTATAAGACATGGCGCCAGCGTATTCATCAGAGCCAATCAGGCCGTCTAAAACGATATCATTTGACGTGAATGGACATTCGACGCGGGAATCCCACAACGCGGGAGAAATGAAGAAAATCGAATCGTCGCCGCGAGTCGCGATTCCGCCGACCGTACCGGAAAATGCGACGGATTGATTGGCGCTTTGAGGTGCGGTGATTTTGTAAGAAAAGGTTTTGGAGCCATTGGCGAGATTTACGGACCAATTGATGGCGCCGCCGACAAATGTTCCACCGTCGCTGATGTCACTGACTGTCCAACCCGCTGGCGTGTTTTCGATGATTTCATAATCTTGTGCATCGCCTTCCGCCGTGACGGTTAAATTAACATCAAAGGATTCGCCGCCTTGGAAGGAACTTGAAGAAATTGCGCGCTCGCCCAATACAAAGGTTGTCGCGAGACCAAAGCGCAGGTTATCAATATAGACGCTGCCGGACGGAGAGGCGTCCATCTGGGTGATGAAACTCAGGCGAATCCAACCATTGGGATCGTTTAACGCGGCAAGGTGCGGGGACATATTGACATCCCAAGCAAGAGTGCGCCAATCATCTTTATTCGTTACGCCGCGAATTCCATAAGCAACATATCCACCGCTGCTGGATTCGAGCACAAATTGAAAATTATGCCAGGTTCCCGCAAAATCAGCGCTCATACGAACATCGACGGACACGTCAACGACCTTGTCCCATTGGTCAAAATCAGGCGCGGAGTTGATGGACTCAACCGGGCGTTTCCAGTTGCCGGGCATGATGGATTCCATGTAGTCGGAACCTTCCGACGGGTCGACAATGGCGTCGCCCATCATTAAGTCGACGGCGTCCACGGCGCGGATGGTCCAGCCTTGTGGGTATCCAGTGGCAGAATCCGCCTGGTTGAAGCCGTAGACGAGTTCTTCACGGACGCCGGGAGTATTGCCGGGACGGACGCCGTAAATATCATCAATATAAAATTTCCCTGTTGCGCCATTGTCAGCGCCGGGGTTCCAAACAAAACGCAATTGGTTAAATGCTGAAAAACTTTCGGCGCTTACACGGTCAATCGGCAAAACAACGTGGTGCCATTCGCCTGCGGTCGCAACGGACGGAGAGCCGAGTTCGGATCCGTCTTGCGTCATCACTCGCATGGTGAAATTGCCTGATTGATGCGGGGTGGAATCTTCCAGAAAATAAATCCAAAAGTGAAGTTCCCTCATCCCTGTCATGTCGACGGCAGTGGGGAAATTAATTGTCGTCGTAGTCCAAGCGCCTAGACTGGTGTCATATTCGCCAAATAGCGCGTTTACGCCCTCATGACGCGGGACGTCGTCAAATTCAGAGTCGTCAACCAATGAATAGATGATCGTGCCCCCGGTGATGGTGACATCAATATCCGTCTCAAAATTATTGATATCGACCCTTTGATCTTCTGCCGCAAACGCTGCGCTTGCGGTGATGAGTAATGCAATCATAAATCCATTCAGTTTCTTCATGCTGCCTCCTCCAAGATGGTATTCCTGTGCCCTAGACGCACATAAATGTAATAATCCTTAGGAAAATATATCACGTCAAGTGATGATTTATGATAAAAAAAAACAAATCTATATTTACGGCTCCATCAACACAATTACTTTCATCCCGTAAGAAACCTTTGTCTGAATTAGACCGACAATGTATAGTGTAGAATTATGCTCAGAAATCGAGCGAGGAGGATGGATTGATTATGATGTCTCGAGGATCGTTTTATACTGTTGGTTGGAAGTTAAGCCTATGCGTAGGGATTCTGATGATTGGATTTTGCGTACAAGCCGCGGAGAAAGCGTCCGGCGCACTCGACGCTTACGTTGAAAAAGAAGACGGGAAATTTGCCTGGGAAATTCATGAGACCGCGAAGTTAGACGGTGTTACGGTTTATGACTTGACTCTAACCTCGCAACAATGGCGCGAGTATCTCTGGAAACATCAACTGACCTTGTTCGTTCCAGACAAAATGCTTTCCGGCAAAACCGCGTTGCTTTTTGTTACCGGCGGTTCCATCAAAAACGGCGTCGTCAATCGCAGCTCGCTAACAGGCGGGGACGCGGAGCGATTTTCTCAACTGGCGATGGCCTGCGGAGCGCCAGCCGCTGTGTTGAAACAAACGCCCAATCAGCCATTGTTTGGGGATATGCATGAAGACGAAATTATTTCACATACGTTTGACCAATATTTAAAGTCAAACGATCCCGAATGGCCGTTGCTCTTGCCGATGGTAAAAAGCGCCGTCAAAGCAATGGACGCATTAACGGAATTGTCGAAGAAGGAAATGAAAGAGCCAATTGAAAAATTTGTCATATCCGGCGGTTCAAAACGGGGTTGGACCACCTGGCTCACCGGCGCCTATGATAGCACCCATGAAAAACGCGTCGCCGCCATCGCCCCCATGGTGATTGACGTATTAAACATGAAACCACAGATGGATTATCAACTCGTTGCGTGGGACGAATACAGCGTTCAAATTCAGGACTACACCGAAAAAGGCATTCAGCAAAAGATGTCGACCGATGAAGGCGCCGATCTATTGGCCATCGTTGACCCGTATTACTACCGGGACCGATTGACCATGCCGAAATTGATCTTCATTGGCTGCAACGATCCTTACTGGCCGGTTGACGCCATCAAATTTTATTGGGACGACTTAAAGGGCGAAAAGTATATTCACTATGTCCCCAACGCTGGACACGATCTTGGCGGCGGCGAACAAGCCATCCGGGCGCTTGCGGGATTTTTTGCGGAAACCGCGCACGGCAAAAAACATCCGAAGGTCGAATGGAAACTGACCACTGGCGACGGCAAAGCAGGCTTAACGGTTTCTTCTGAAGCACCTGCTCAAGCGATTCGCGTCTGGTTCGCTACGTCAAGCGACCGCGATTTCCGCAACAACTTGTGGCAGTCGCAGAAAATGAAAGCGGATTCGTATACAACGACGATCCCGATTCCCTACCCCAAAAAAGGCTATCTGGCGGCCTATGGCGAAGTCGAATTTCAAAGCGAAGCAAGCGGCGAGTATACCAAGACGACCCGCATGTTTGTGTTTGACGCCAACGGCTCCGTCGACTAATTGCTTCTTTCATATTCAAATAGAAACGCCCCGGTAATAATTCTCCGGGGCGTTTTTTTGTTTCTAATCAATACGAGAGACGTTGTATTGTAGCACCCATGCCAACATTGGCTTATTGAATTGATTGTATATGACAGATTTTCGTAGCGGAATGCTTTTGAAATGCTTTCTAATTCGTCACAGTTTGAAACTCTGGCGTGTTTTTATTCAGCGAGTCGAGTTCATCAAGCGAAATATATTTCATTTCACTCACTGAGCCGTACTCGTATTCGCCGTTACGGGTGATTAATGCGGCCGAACCGTCTTTACGCGTAATGAGTCCCGCTTTTTGGTTTCCCAGTTCAGTCATAAACGTCAGACTCGGGCCGTCTGCCCCAAGCCCAAAAGCGGCTTGGCGAAACCCTCGGGCGTCATACAAATGAAATCCGGGGTCGCCTTTTGCGTTTGCAATCGCCAAGCGAGGCAGTCCAGCGTCATTAAGAAAGGCCATCATGCTAATCCCGTTTTGCGTACGCATTTCCATACGGTTAACGCCGCTCGAGTCGGTGAGCACAAACTTGTCGGCTTGCACAACTTTGCCTGGAATCACGCGCAAACCAAACGCGCTGGCAAAAAGGATCGTCGTAACAAGCGTTAAAATGGCAAATGTAACCAGAAACATTTTTCGCTGGCGTTTATTGCTCTTTTCCAACTGCACAACCCGGTCCAACAACATTGCTTCAAACATTGTATTGCTCATACCAACTACCCTCTCGTTTTCAAAATTTGGACTCTGGGAGGGACATCACAAAAAAGAAACGACATACAGGTGATATTATCTCATACGCATTAAACTGTCCGAAGATTCAATTTTTTTTTCTTATTTTCGCTCATCTCTTCAAGCCGCGCTGCGTTCGCGAAGTTCTACTTCGAGCAGATCGACAACGGAGTTAATCACAATGTCAGGGCGGTAAGCGTATTTGACCAGGTCTTCTTTTTTGGTTCCGCCGCTGAGAACCAGCGCCGTGCGGTAGCCCATCAAGACGCCGCCAAGGATATCGGTTTCCATGGTATCGCCGATCATGGTGGTTTGTCCGGCGGTGAGGCCCATTTCTTTCCGCGCAGCGCGCATCATGATGGGGCTGGGTTTGCCGACGCTGAACGCTTCGAAGCCGGTAGCTTTTTCCAGCATGGCGACGATGGCGCCGCAACCGGGGCGTAGTCCATTTTGGGTTGGGCAGTTGGGGTCGATGTTAGTCGCGATCAGTTTGGAGCCTTTCATAATCATGCGCACAGCCGCTTCGATCATTTCCATGTTGAAGGTACGGCCTTCACCGACGACGACGTAGTCAGGGTCGTGGTCAACGATGGAATAGCCCACGCTGTGCAGCGCTTGCAATAGCCCGCCTTCACCGATGACGTAAGCGGTGCCATTGGGTTTTTGTTGCGCCAGAAAATGTGCGGTCGCATCCGCGCAGGTATAGATGTGCTTTTCGGTTACGTTGATTCCCATACGCTGTATTTTTGTCGCAACGTCACGCCGGGTGCGTTGGCTGTTATTGGTCAAGAATAAAAACGGAATGTTTTGTTTGGTCAGTTCGTTTATGAACTTGTCTGAACCGGGGATCAATTCGCTGCCGCGATAGATCACGCCGTCCATGTCGATTAGATATCCGCGAGTCATCATTTCTTTCTCCTCAACTTTTTTTCATTTCATCTCTTTTATTTGATTTGTACATAATGCGAGCATTGTGCCAACTTGCCGAATTCAAATCGGAACAACGATGAAAAAAGGCGGATGGTTGATCGAAAAATGGATCGACTCGTCAAGCACTTATTGAGACAAAAATCACTCGCTCGAGTTTTCTCTAATGGCTTAATTTTATGAAGTTATACTTGACTTAATCCATTAGAAATCAAATTCCAGCACTATTAAATCTCTTCGAGAACATTAAGTGAAATCCGTAGCAAATCTCATTAAAAACTCACGTTATATTACCATTAGGTTGCAAAAAAGGCTTACATTACAGTCACAATGTTCAAAATATTATTTCACATATTAAGGATGTGTTCAGAAATTGACCACTTGCAAATAATTTAAGGGAACTCTGTTTCAAAACGGCGCACCGCCATCTCAATAATGAGAATCGAATATGAGATTTCGCGTTAAAACGCCTTTGAACTAAACATAAACGTGGTTTTTCAGTAGGATATTACTATCGGCTGTTCAATCTCAAGACAATTTAAGGAAATCGTACGATGAATACCATTCAATTTCGCATTGGATACTTTGTGCTTTCGTTGATTCTTTGTTTAGCCGTCGCTGCGCAAGAGAAGCACCAGTACAACCCCGAGCAGTTTGAAAAAGGTGAGCGCAGTGAATGGCAACAAGTTGACAAAGTGATCGAGGCCTTGCAACTCAAGCCAGGGATGCGCGTTGCCGACATTGGCGGCGGGTCGGGATATTTCTCGCGTCCAATTGCAAAAGCGGTCGGAGAAAAAGGCGTCGTGTATATCTGTGACCTGGCGGTCAACCTGATGGAGTTTCTTCAAGACAAAGCCAAAGAAGAAAACCTACATAATATCGTCACGGTGTTGGCCGCGATGGACCGACCCATGCTACCGCCGAAAAGCGTTGACCTGATTTTCTTTTGCAACACCAATCATCACTTGAGCAACCGGGTGGAATACTACCAGGGGCTGCATTCTCTGCTGCGAGACGGCGGACGCATCGCGGTGGTTGATTGGAACAAGAAAGACCAGAAGGTCGGCCCGCCTGCAAGCCACAATCACGCGAGAGTAGACATGATTTCTGAAATGAAAGAGGCAGGCTTTATTGTCGCTCGAGAAGAAACATTTTTGGACTATCAATACTTTGTCTTCTTTGAACCAGCGAAGTAGACAAACAATGTTCATTAAATCCGAACAGTTGTAAGGATGGGGTTCACGCCAAGACTCGATATAATTGGTATTCTGAATTTTCTTAGGAGGCGCATTGAATGCTACCCATTGATGGTTGGAAAGATAAAATTTTATTCACGCCCGGCCCGTTAACGACCAGCCGGACGGTCAAGCAAGCGATGCTGAAAGATTTAGGCTCGCGTGATTTTGCGTTTATCGAAACCGTACGTGAATTGCGCACTGAATTGCTTCGCTTAGGCCAAGTTGAAGGCAAAGGCTACGAAGCCATCCCCATGCAAGGCAGCGGGACATTCGGTTTGGAATCCGTGCTGGCGACAGGCGTCCCGCCGGACGGGAAGTTATTGGTCGTCATCAACGGCGCCTACGGAAAGCGCATCGCCCAAATGGCGAAGACGCTCAAGATCGAAACCAGCGTTTTAGAATACCCCGAAGATCAAACACCAGTCGTTGCGGACGTCGCGAAAGCGCTCGACGACGACCCGGCGATATCAATGGTCGAAATGGTTTCCTGCGAAACCACTACGGGAATCTTCAACCCCGTTGAAGAAATCGGGGTGGTTTGCAAAGAACGCGGCAAAGTATATTTCGTCGACGCAATGAGCAGTTTCGGCGCCGTACCATTAGATATTGCCAAAGCGAACATTGATTACCTGGTGTCATCGGCGAACAAGTGCATCGAAGGCGTGCCGGGATTTTCGTTCGTCATTGCCAAAAAAGAAACGCTGATTAAAACCGAAGGCTGGGCGCGCAGCATGAGCTTTGACCTGCTGGCGCAATGGAAAGGCCTTGAAGCCAATGGGCAGTTTCGCTTCACGCCGCCGACCCATACCATCCTCGCGTTTCGCCAAGCATTAAGAGAACTCGAACAAGAAGGCGGCGTCGAAGGACGCGGCGCCCGTTACCGTAATAACTACGAAACCTTAGTCGCAGGAATGCGCGCGATGGGTTTTGTGGAATATCTGAAACCGGAACTGCAAGGCTATATTATTACGTCGTTCCGCTTTCCGGCGCATCCAAATTTTGATTTCAACCGCTTCTATGAATTGCTGAATGAAAAAGACCAGGTGATTTATCCCGGCAAAGTCAGCAACGCCGACTGTTTCCGCATCGGCAACATCGGGCGTATTTGCGCGGCGGACGTAAAAACGCTGCTGGCGTCGATTCAAGAAACCATGAAAGAAATGAATATAGAGTTACCCCTGAAAGGGTAACCCCACAGGAGAGATTGTAATGGATTTGGTTTTTCGCCGTTCGTATGTCGGGCCGCTGAAAGCGGCAATCTTTGATTGGGCCGGGACCACGGTCGACTATGGTTGTTTTGCTCCGGCGGTCGTGTTTCAGGAAGTCTACAAAAAACACGGCGTTGATATTTCAATGGCGCAGGCGCGCGAACCGATGGGCGCCGCTAAACGCTTGCACATCAAAATGATTTCACAAATGGAAACCATCGCCGCCGCCTGGCAGGCCGCGCATGGTTCGCCCTGCAGCGAAGCGGACATTGATGTGATGTACCAGGAATTCATTCCCATGCAGCTCAAGTGCATTCTTGACTATAACGACCTCATCCCCGGGACGAACGAGTGCATGCACCTGTTGCGCAATCGCGGCATGAAGATTGGCGCAACCACTGGATACAACGGCGCCATGATGAAAGCCGTCGCCGATGACGCCAAACTGCGCGGCTATGAGCCTGACTTGTCGGTCTGCGCGGATGACGTCCCTGCAGGGCGCCCCTCGCCTTGGATGGCGATCAAAGCGGCGATGGAATTAGAGGTCTATCCGTTCGAAGCCATCGTCAAAGTGGGCGACACCGTGCCCGACATCGACGAAGGCGTCAACGGCGGCATGTGGTCGGTCGGCGTGGTCACCAGCGGAAACGAAATCGGCATGACCCCGCAAGAAATCCGCATGGCGGACCCATGCGCGTTCAAAGCCAAACACGCCAAAGCCTCGCTGAAACTGGCGCAAGCAGGCGCTCATTATGTAATCGACAGCATCGCCGACCTGATGCCCGTCATCGACGACATTAACGCCCGACTCGCCCGTGGAGAAAAACCTTAATCAAATGAAAAAAGATAACGACATCGCGCATTTGAAATCTGAAGGCGACCTCAATCTGGGCCAGCGGCGCCAGACATGGCAAGACGACCACCTGGATGACGAGACGCGCCAATGGTTGCAGCGCGATGCGGATTGCTTCTTGCACCAATCGCTTTCGACGCCCTGCCTCAACATGCTAAGCGGATGTGAAGGCCTTTCGATTGAAGACATGCAAGGCCGACAGTACATGGACTTCCACGGCAATAACGTCCATCAGGTCGGCTTTAGCCATCCCCGCGTGATCGACGCGATCAAGAAGCAACTCGATGACATGCCGTTTTGTACGCGGCGGTATTCAAACATCCCTGCCATTGAACTGGCCGAAAAACTCACCGCGCTGGCGCCGGGCGACCTCAACCGCGTCTTGTTTGCGCCGGGCGGTACGGCGGCGATTGGCATGGCGCTGAAGTTGGCGCGCGCCGCAACCGGACGACATAAAACCGTTTCGATGTGGGACTCGTTTCACGGCGCCTCGCTGGATGCGATCTCGGTGGGCGGCGAGGCAATTTTCCGGTCGAATATCGGCCCGCTGATGCCGGGCGGCGAGCACGTTCCTCCGCCGGACGAGTATCATTGCATTTGGGGCTGCGAGGGAAAATGCAACCTGAAATGCGCTGACTATATTGAGTACGTCCTTGAAAAAGAAGGCGACGTGGCAGCGGTCATCGCCGAGACGGTGCGCTGTACGCCGTTTATCCCGCCGAAAGAATACTGGCAGGCAGTCCGCGCCGCTTGCGACAAGCACGGCGCGTTGTTGATCCTGGATGAAATCCCTACGTGCCTAGGGCGCACCGGAAAAATGTTTGTCGTCGAACATTTCGACATCGTTCCTGACATGCTGGTCATCGGTAAAGGACTGGGCGGCGGCATCTTCCCGTTGGCGGCGCTGCTGGCGCGTGAGGAACTCAACGTCTCATCAAAAATTGCGTTGGGGCATTATACGCATGAAAAAAACCCGGTCGCCTGCGCCGCCGCCAAAGCGGCGATTGATGTGATCGAAGAAGAGAAACTTTGCGAAAACGCGCTCACTGTCGGCGAACATGCGTTGAAGCGTATGCGCTCCATGATGGACAAGCACCCGCTGATCGGCGACGTACGAGGGCTGGGTCTGCTGCTTGGAATCGAACTGGTCAAAGACCGGGCGACCAAAGAAAAAGCGGCGGACGAAGCCGAAGCGATTATGTACAAAGCGCTTTCCAAAGGGCTGAGTTTTAAACTCACCATGAGCAGCGTATTGACGCTCACGCCCGCGTTGACCATCACCATCGAAGAGATGGACAAAGCGCTCGACATCATCGAAGAATGTTTGGTCGAAGTGGAACGCGGCGAGTTTTAGCCCCCCTCCATTTTTTTAAGGCAGAAGGATTCAGATTGACATCAAGGGCTGTGGCCCTGCCTGCGGCAGGCAGGTTCGCTTCACTCAGCCTTGCCATTGCCACCCAGCATGATCCCAAGGGCTTGTGTACGTCTCTCTTCGCTTCAGTGCGGGCTTTCAGGCCCTTTTGCACAGGCGCTCACAGAGGCGCACACAAGCCCTTGGAGCAATCAGTTTCATTCTATGGGCTGCTTGACTTGAATTCACCTGCCCTTTGCTGGACATAATTCAAAAACTGTTTGGTCGAAGTGGAACGCGGGGAGTTCTGATTCCAAGGGCTGCCCTTCGGCCTTGCCCTTGCCACCCAGCCTACAACTCAAAGAAAATTTTGACGGCGATAAGAAGTAAGAGAATGCTGCCGCCGAATTCTACAATGCGTCCATACACCGCACGAAGTTTGCGGCCTAGATGCAATCCCGCCAGCGTCATGCCGCCCGCGAATAAACCAATCACAAAACTCGGCGCCCAAGGAGTGATTTCGAGAACGCCGAATGCGATTCCGACCGCCAGCGCATCAATGCTGGTCGCGATTGATAATGTCACCAGATACCAGCCGCGCGAGAGGTCAGTGCTTGCGTCGCGGTGGTCAGGCCAAAGCGCTTCTTTCATGGTATGCAGGGAGATAACGAAGAGGATGCCGGAGGCGATCCAATGATGCCATGAATATACCCAGTCCGCTGCAATACGGCCCATGCCCCAGCCAATAATCGCCATAAGCATTTGAAACAGACCGAAGTGCCAGCCTAAGCGAAAAGACTGACCGCGATAGCGTTCACCGGCGCCAACGCTTAGCGCAACAGAAAAGGCGTCGCATCCCAGCGCAAAGGCAATCACCGCGATGGAATACGGACCGACGGAAGATAAATCCATTCAATAACAACTCATTCATTATAAGATTAATCAAAACAAATATTATACTCCGCCAGTGCAAATCGACGCAGCGAATAAAAGAAAAAGCGCGAGCAGAATGATTTTGAAAAAATGATGGTGATGATCGGCCCTGACAACCATAACGTCCTCCATCAAATACGGGTGACTGGCTGAATAGAGTATAGACCGAATTAGAAATTATTTTGATATTGGGTTTCTCCGCCCGTATACGGCATATCGCCTGCGCTGACCAAGCCGTTGGTGCCATCGTAAATCACGACGGCGTCTGGCGCGATGAGTTCCCTCGCCCAGTTTTCGACGTTTAATCCTTTGTTGGGGAACATATCCGGCCCCACGCTATTTATGGTGTAGCAGTTCCAGCGGTAACTTTCAGAGAAACATTGGTGGTTGCGGTAATTATACGAAAAGCGCATGATTTCGTCGTCGTATCCTTGCGCGCCTTGCTGGTCGATGAAGGGGTCTCTCATCGAAAGAGTGATGTACGGCACAGGCGTACTTAATGGAATCAGGCGATAGGTAATTGAATGATAACGGCTAGGAAAATCATAGCCGTCGAACCAGGGAAAACCATTGTTGTCGAGATTGTACATTTCAATCGCCGTCGAGAGGCTGCGCATGTCGCCATGAACCCGCGCAACTTTGGCGCGAATTTGCGCTTGTAAGAAATTCGGGACGGCAATCGCCGCCAGAATGCCGATGATTGCAACAACGATCAGAAGTTCAATTAAAGTGAATCCACGCTGACAGCGGTTACGCATGATGAAATCCTTATGATGGTTTGAATAAGGGAACAACGCCGAATATCTAAACAATAGCAAAAAAAACCATTGAGGGAATTGCAATATTACGAATTCACAAAAAAATAATACTGACAAGATCGGTGTGGGTATGGTTATCTATTTATTCCAAACATGGTGACAAATCACTGAAAATACAGGAAACTATAAGTAACTGTGATCTAATTAGGGAGAATGCGTATTATGTTTGCAATGACTTTAACGCAACGACATCTTCTAGCCGCACTCGCCGTTATCTGCCTCACAACGTCGCTCGCCTTTGGCGCGGCTTCGACTTTGCGCAGCGAAGGGACCGTTGACGGCGCCATGAGAAAGTGGCACCGGGTGTCGGTAACTTTCGACGGCCCCAAGGCCAGCGAGTCAGGAAAGGTGAATCCGTTTCTTGATTACCGCATGACAGTGACATTCATCAAAGGACCTCGGCGCATCGCGATCCCAGGCTTTTTCGCCGCCGACGGCAACGCCGCCGAAAGCAGCGCGAAGTCGGGCGATCAATGGCGCACTTATTTCACGCCGGATGAAGAAGGCTTGTGGCGCTATGAAGTTTCGTTTCGCAAAGGGGCGCGCGTTGCGTTATCGCTTGACCCCGAAGCAGGCGAACCGGATGGCTTCGACGGCGCAAAGGGCGCATTCAAAATTGCTCCGACGGACAAAGGCGGGCGCGACCTGCGCGGCAAGGGCGCGTTGCGATACAACGGAACGCGCTATCTGCAATTTGCCGAAACGGGCGCCTATTATCTCAAAGGCGGCGCCGACAGCCCCGAAAACTTTTTAGCTTATGAAGATTTTGACGACACCTTTCGCATCGCGACCAATCCACGCAAAGGCGAAGCGCAAGCGAACCTGAAGATTCATCAATACGCACCTCATCAAAACGACTGGCGCGAAAGCGACCCCGTCTGGAAGAAAAACAAAGGCAAGAACATCATCGGCGCGTTGAATTACCTTTCAGACATGGGAATGAATAGCGTGTATTTTCTGACCATGAACGTCGCAGGAGACGGCAAAGATGTGTGGCCGTGGACGGGGCCGGATGAGCGCATGCGATTTGATTGCAGCAAACTCGACCAGTGGGAAATCGTGTTTTCACACATGGACTACTTAGGCCTGGCCATGCACGTCATCACCCAGGAAACCGAAAACGACCAACTGCTTGACGGCGGCGACTTGGGCGCGGAACGCAAACTGTACTACCGTGAACTAATCGCGCGTTTCGCCCACCACCCCGCCATCGTGTGGAATTTCGGCGAAGAGAATACCAACACCGTAGAACAATTGAAAGCATTCGGCGATTATTTCGACAGCGTGGACCCCTACAAGCATCCCCGCGTAGTCCATACGTACCCCAATCAATATGACAAAGTCTATACGCCTTTGCTGGGCGGAGGCTGGGTGCAAGGCCCTTCGCTGCAAATGGGCGACCAAAAGAAAGTCCATTCGGAGACATTGAAATGGGTGAAGCGCTCCAGCGAAGCCAAAGCGCAATGGTTCGTCTGCCTAGACGAAATCGGCCCTGCGAATACTGGCGTCAAACCTGACGCGGACGACCCCCACCATAATGATGTTCGCTATCATTCGTTATGGGGAAACCTGATGGCGGGCGGCGCGGGATGTGAATGGTACTTTGGCTATAAGTTCGCGCACAATGATTTGAATTGCGAAGACTGGCGTTCCCGCGATACGATGTGGAAGCAAACGCGATATGCGCTTGATTTTTTTGAACGCCAACTTCCATTCACCGAAATGCAATCCTCCGATGATTTAAGCCCGGATCAAGATGATTATGTGTTTGCAAAAGAAGGCGAGGTATACGCCGTCTATGCGCCGAAGTCCGAAAAAATTGAACTGACCTTGCCCGAAGGCGCCTATTCGGTGCAGTGGTTTAATCCACGCGAAGGCGGACCGCTGCAAAGCGGGTCAATCGAAAGCATCAACGGTCCGGGGGTGCAAACATTAGGAACACCGCCCAGCGATCCCCAAAAAGATTGGGCCGTATTGGTGAATAAGAAATAGAATTATAGTGGTTGCCAGAATTACGCACATATTTTTGACAAACGCTCTAATCGAAAGGGTGCGAATATGAACTGGGGAAAAATAGTAGGAACCATGATTTGCCTCTGCCTGCTTTCTCAAAGCGTGTGGGCGAAGTCGGTCTTTATCGTTGCGGATGAATGGCCGCAAATGGACGTGCTCGAAGCATTCTTTGAAGAGAATGGATACACCGTTGACCGTGCAGAGCAAGACAAGATGCCCGACTCACTCGCCAAGTATGACGGCGTGGTCGAGTTTATCCACGGCGCGATGGAAGACGAAACCGCAGCGAAATTAATCGACTACGCCAATCAGGGCGGACGCTTAATCGTTATTCATCACGGCATTTCATCCAAAAAAAAACAGACCAAAGGCTGGTATGAATTTCTCGGCGTCGATCTCGATGGACGCGAAGGCATTCCGAAGCGCTATGTTTGGAGGCATGACATTGAGTTGATTTTTGTGAACCTTCAACCGGAGCACTACATCACTTCGCACAACGTCCAATACAACCATATAATCGACTATCTTCCTTCTGACCAACCCAGCCCCGCGCAGACGCTGCCCGCGATTGTGTTTAAAGATTCGGAAGTGTTTCTGAACCACCAGTTTACTGACGGACGAGAGAAAACGGTGCTGTTCGGCTTTACGTACATCGACCCCGATAACGGAAAAACCTATATGCAAGACCGCTCGGGATGGTTCAAACGGCGCGGCAAGGGCTGGGCGTTTTATTTTCAACCCGGACATTCCGAAAGCGATTTTCAACATAAAAGCTACTGCCAAATCTTACTAAACTGTTTAACCTATAAACCATGAAACTCAAAACACTCTCTCTCTCCCTATTCGCCCTTTCCCTGCTCTGCGTTTTATTTGCGCAGGGCGAAGACAAAGTGTTGCGCAAGGTACCGGTTGCCTTAGGGCTGGCGGCGCACCCCGTTAACGGCGGCGACTGCCTGATTTCTGACGACGAGTTTCAGTACATTGCTTTTTATGACGCTGACCATCAGATGACTGTCGGCAAACGCAAACTGAGCGAGACGGAATGGGAATTTGCGAAACTTCCCGAAACCGTCGGTTGGGACACGCACAACAAAGTCGTCATTTTTCAAGACAATGACGGTTACCTGCATGTCACAGGCAATATGCACAACCACCCGCTGAATTATTTCCAAACGAAAAAGCCGCAGGATATTCAAACCTTTGAAACCATCGACCGTTGGACAGGCTTTAAAGAAGACCGGGTTTGTTACCCTAACCTAACGCAAATGTCTGACGGAACCATTCTGATGATGCACCGCTTTGGCGGCAGCGGAAACGGGATGCGCATTCTAAAACAATATGATGAAAAGACGCAAACCTGGTCCGGCCCGGAACATCCCATCACCAACGGCATGGATCGCAAACCCACTTGCAACGCCTACCCCATTGGTAGAATGCAAGAAGACAACAACGGCGTGTTGCATTTCGCCTGGTGTTGGCGAGAGACGCCGGACGTGTTGACGAATTTTGACATCTGCTATGCCAAAAGCCTTGATAAAGGCCTGACTTGGCTCTCATGGAACGGAAAGCCGTTTGACCTTCCCATCACGCCTGAAAACGCCGAGGTGGTGGATCCGATCCCACAGAAAACAGGCTTGATGAACGGCGGGTCACACATCCTTGATGACGCGGGCAATCCATATATTGGTTATACGCGTTTTGATAAAAACGGATGCAACCAGTTGTTCGTTGCAACGCCGGATGACGAAAAATGGAACATCATTCAAATCACCGACTGGCAGGAAACCATTCAATTTGAAGGGCGCGGTTCGATCCCCAAATCGCCGCCCACGCCGTCGCTTCGCTGGAAAGACGGCAACCTGCACATTCGCTATGGGTACTCATTGGTCAAACCGTCTCAGGGAGTCATGATTGTAACGCGCGAAGAATTGCTAGACTCAAAACCCGGCAGCCTTACTGTTCAGCCGCCGCAAACGTCAAGTTTGAATATTCCCAGCGTTCGCGCCGTCAATCGCGGGCCTTTACCGGAGGGCCAAGTCCATTACATGCAACAACAAGTTGCACGCGCCAATCGCGACCGTAAACCGGAATCGCCTAAATCGCCAACGATGGTCTATGTCGTGGAGACATTTCAAGATTAATTGTAGTATAATTTTAGCCACACAAAATTGAACTGCGCTTTCTAAAAAAAACTCATGAGACGAACGAGCATCAAAGAAGATATCAACGAATCATGGCTCATTGCCCCTGAAGGCGAAAATTATGTTATCACCGCCGAATTGCGTTCGACGACGGGCATGAATATGACTTTTGCAACAGAAGACGACTTGATCATCGGCTGTCAGGTGCTTGGTTGCCCGAATGACATCCCGCCTGGCCCTCCAGAGCAGATGCAAGACGCAATTGATTCGCACCCGAAGAAAATTCATGGCGAAGTCATCCGTGAAGACGGAGACCTTGTTTATAAAATTCGAGTCGGTAGCGAAGACCAATCGCAAAACACCCAAAACAAGAATCAACTCAATCATGTTTTTAAAGAAGCGGGATTTCGTTTAACGGTGGAAGCGCATGGCTGGATGAACATGACGCAATTCATCAAACTCATCAATCATATTAAAATGCGCGCTGTTGGCGCCCTACGGATTTTGCTGGACTTCAGCGCCGTAGAAGATATGCCGCCTACGGCGCCTGCGCTCATACGTGATTTGATCAAACATTTTGCGCGCAACCACCGTATAACCGCAGTGGTTGGTTGTGAAAAACATTGCACAAAAATGGCCTCGCAACTGCCCAGCAGCCGTTACATTCACATGTTTCAATCCAGCGACGAGGCCGAGCGTTTTTTTCAACAAGACCCGATTCGAATTTTAATCGTTGAAGACGACCCCGCAACACAAGCATTCATTGCCGCCTTTTTAGAAGAGCGCGGTTTGAAACCGACTTGTGTTGGCAGCGCAGAAGAAGGGATCGAATCCTCTCAAGCCGAGCGTCCTGATTTGATTCTGATGGATATTCATTTGCCAGGGATGAGCGGATTAGACGCCATACTTCAAATTCGGAAAGACATCAATTTATGTAAAATAGCCATTATTATTCTTACAGGCGGCGCAAGCGAAGGCGCCGTTTTGGCCGGGCGCAAAGCTGGCATCAACGGATATTTTCTGAAACCGTTTCATCCAAAAAAATTCGCGGAAACAATATTCAAAGCGCTTGAAGATGTTTTTGAAGAAGAAGATTTGCCGTAATTGTGTATCAATATCGGAATGAAGTGGTTATCTGTTCCATTTCTTCGATCCAAGCAGTTTAGAGCGGTTGTCATATCCTGTGCGTAAAGCGCGCCCGTAGGGCTCAGCGATAGATACAGTTACGAAAACTCAATCTGCACATAATTCTGGCAACTACTATAAAACATCCAAAAACCCTACATATTTGTCACATAGACTATATTTTTCCTACATATATGTTGTATAGTATCTATGCTTTAAAATGAGTAACCAGACAGGCATCGAACGAGAGATGTCTGATGCTTCTACGCCCCGGTTTTACCGGGGCGATTTTTTTTGTTTGCGTGTTAATTATGATGAAGCGACCATTCCATAACGGGCGAATCGCTCTGTAAATTCACAAAACGATAAACGCCTTCCGCCAACGAACCATCTTCATGAGACGTTACCGCTAATCCCACGTAAATGCTCGCGCTCATGGGAACAGAAACTTCGTCGATCAGAACCCAGTCGGATTGTGCGGTATCAAAATAAAACGATTGAAAGATATCATTTTCACGAACAATGCGAATGCGGCCATCGTGACGGTCGCTAGGAACGCGAGCGGCGCTTGATGTGCTGAACGAAGTTTCGCCCTGCGCAAGGCGCCACTGGGAACTGATTTCCATGATTGATTCACGGATACGCACCGCAAAATTTTCAGCGTCTGAGGCGAGCGACTCCCGCGCCATTAGCATGACTTTGGCCCAGTCGCTTGTCCCATGATTTATAGCGTCGGCTTGAGCGTCGAAAACGAACGGCCCTTCAACCTGTTTGTATACGAAATGGAACTCATCCTCCACGCCCCACACATCAACTCCACTGCCTGAGACGCGATATTCATTTATATCTTGACGATAGTTTGCTTGCCCAGCGGCCTCGACGTTGCCGATGTCGAGATTGCCTTCAAAGATACCAAGTTGAGCAGTCACAGGGATTGTTGGCGTCGGCGTGGGCGTTGGCGGCACAGTCGGAATTCGTGTGGGAGTCGCGGTCGGGGCGCCTCCCGGCGTTGGCGTTGGCAGCGGGACATCCGGCATCGGGGTCGGCGTCGGCGCATTCAAATACCCATAAATATGCTGACGGACCGTATCGGTGCGGCGATCAATAAATCGTTTGCCTGCTGCGATGGCTGAGTCAAACGTCTCGAGTGAACGGGTCGGGTCCCACCGTTCGCTCTCACGCGGCATGAAGGCACGCACCCGTTCGAGCAGTTCATCAAAGCGTTGATTGACATGCGAATTGCTTAATACAGTTGCAATATTATGCTCTAAGCGATCAAGAAAATATTGTTGGTATTCATCGCGGCGAAGCAATTTATCCAGCATCGTTCCTAACGTGCCGTTGTTGCTGCGCGCATTTTGAAATGCATTGGCGTTGATGGTCCCCATCAGTCCTCCGGCGCCAAACGACCATTCAATATCCCAAATGATAAAACGCCAGCGTCCATTTTCGCTGCTTTCACGCGCTGCATAGAAATTTTTTGTTGGCCAGTCGGTGTTGCTGACCCAGATATTAAGAATGTAATAGTCGGTCAATTGTTGGAGATCAACCATTTGTTGAATGGCCTGATAGTCGTCGTCATTGGTGAAGTTTGCGCGTTGAAGAAATGAACGCAACGATGACCATTCGCGAGGATCGCCCTCGGCGGTTTGTTCGTCTTTCACAACAATCCATTCGTCCGTCCCGTAGAAGGGTTCCAGCATGTCGCCTTCGACCCGCTCGCTAATGTTATAAAAGCCCCAGTATTCGCCATTGAGATAGAGGTCGGCAAAATCGCCGCGCGAATACGGCGCCCCCATATCGCCGGAAAGATTGCGACACAACTGGTCGTATACGTAGGTTGTCAGGTCGCGCTCGACCGGGCTCCAGTGTATCCAACTGTCGTTATAACCCGCCCGCAATACCAATTTGTCGAAGGGCTTGGCGTCGAGCGCATCAGAAATCACCGGCGCATCCAGACGAGCGGGGCCATAGTCTGACCGGAAATATAATCGAAACGATTTCTTCTCCGCCCGGTTTCGCGATGCGCCGCCGTGCATACGAATGCCTGCGTCTTCCGACGACAATAGCGTCCCCATTGGCGCGAAATATTCCATGTGAACGGGACGTTCCCATGCGTCGCCGCTGGCGGTCGCGTTAGCATAGATGCCGATGTTTCTGTCCCACAAATTTTCTGGATTGGTTGAGAGAGAGAGAATGGGGCGGTCAATATTGTCACGGATTATATAGGTTTGGGTTGAAGTATGGCTCGGCAAAAATCCATCCAAATAGGTACGCGATCGCAAGACGATTGTCTGGTTGATTGCAATCGGAGCGCTATAGAGTTGGCTTGTCTGCGTCGGCTCAGAGCCATCAACCGTGTAGCGAATTTCAGCATCGGGTTGAGGCGAGAGAAATTGTATCGTAACGGGAGCGTCATAGCGTCCTGCGGGAAGCGTTGCATCAGCAGGTTCTACGAACCCCATCGCCCCATTGTTCGAATTTCCTTGCCCGGGCGATGGGGGACTGAAATATCGCCATTGGGCCGGAACAGCGGGGTCGCGTCCATAGGAGACGTCGCGTTCTTGCAGTGGAAACGAAACGCGGTCGAGTAACACGCCGTTAGGCGCTGTCAGGCTGATGGTTTCACCGTCACGGTTTAAGCGAAAATTGGCGTGGAATTCATCTGCGCTATATGTGTTCAACCCTGTCGTATAGATCAATAAATAATCATCCGGCTGTAGAGTGAGAGAAGGCAACAGCCATTGAAACGGGATCAGCAAATCGTCCGACAGCGCATACCCAGTCAGATCAAGCGCCGCATCGCCTGCATTATGCAGTTCGAGCCATTCCAACGGCGCGCCGTCTTGCGTTGTTGCGCTGGTTGACGCCAGCAGTTCGTTGATTTGTATCTGCGAATACGACGCAGGAACGCTCGAGAATAATACTAAAAAAGCAATAACAAACACCCATCGACTGGAAGCCAGCCGTAATACGTTAAAATTCATACCAAAACTCCCCTTATACTTAAACAGAAGTATAACAAAAAATCAGAGAACCATCATATAGACAGACTTATTATTTACATGATTGTAATGCAGAACTGAATATCCGACAAAGCGAGCGCTTTTTATAGTGGTTGCCAGAATTATGCGCATAATATTTTATCAAGCGCTCTAACCACCGACAATCATGGCTGCGTTGCTGCGCTCGCGAAGGCAATGTCATTAACTTAAGGGGTGGCGAGCCAAGGCTGAATAAAATGAAGTCAGCCCTTGAAATATTGTTTGAATGTATCGCTTTATTTGTGCTGTTTTGAAATCCCCCCTGGCGCTTTCAGCGCCGTCCCCCCTTTTTAAGGGGGGCTAAAAGTCTAAAGTCAATAACATTGCTTGCGAAGACGCGTATGTAAATTCATTTGTAAATGATGAGCCAAACAAAGCGTGGATTTGACTCTCTTCGCTTCAGTGCGGGCTTTCAGGCTCTTACGCACAGGCGCTCCCAGAGTTGCACCCATGCCTCATTTGGGTTGTCATTTTTTGATATGCCGAAATACGTTTTCGTAATCAAAATCATGGCATCCATCAATGTAGTCAATTACCGGATGAATCATTTTTATTGTAATTACGCTAACAAAACGGTTGCTGGATCGCGTCGGATTATCGCGGCGCGGGCGTTGGGACGGAGACAGTAAAGATGACGGATTGCACGATGCCGTCGGCTGACATGCAGGCAAGGCGGTGTTCGCCGTCGGTCAATGAAAGTAACATCGGGCGCTGCGGCGCCGAGCGCCCAAGATAGCGGTCGTTGAGATACCAATCCAAATTGGTTTGCGCGTCTACTGAGGTTCGCAAGCGAATACGGTCGCCATTGTCTTCGCCGGTGAATACATATTCCGCGCCAGCCGCAGGCTCCAAAATACGCAGGTCTTCCCGGCGGTCGCTTCGAGTCGCCGCAAGTTCAGGAACCACAGGCGAACTGATTGACGCCAAGTCCCAGCCATGCGGCGATCCAGGCCAATGTTCGACGATTTGGCCCGGCTCTCCTGGATAGTGCATGTCGCACAAGCGGTTCAAATACTGTTCTCGCGGGAAGGTTTCGCTGCGCGTGTGCGGACACCAGCGCGTCATCGGCAACCCACTTAAGGCGCAGACTTCCACCGTACGCACATCGCCCGCCGCATCCGGCCAGGCGGGTTTTGATTGAATCGGCAATGAGCGAAACAATTGCGCCGCCAACGGCAAAGCGCTTTCGGCGCCCACCAGTTTTTTTGAAGGACGCGAATCGTTATTGCCCATCCATACGCCAACCAAATATTGCTGATTGAAAACAAAACACCAGGCGTCGCGGCGTCCGGGCGAGGTGCCCGTCTTGAAACACACTCGCGGCGCCGCATGGACGGTTTTCGCCATCAGACCGAACAACTCGCGGGGCAAGGGCTGCTCGAGCATTTCATATAATTTTACGCACACGCCGCGCGGCAGTAGGCGCTGCGCAGGCTCCGTCGGGCTGTCAACCCGCACCTTCAACGGGCGCGACGCGCCCAGCGACGCCAACATACAATACGCAGACGCCAGTTCATCCAGCCGCGCTTCACAGCCGCCCAACACCAAACTTAAACCATAATGCTCTGGCGACCGCGTAAACGTGGTCACTCCAGCGGTGCGCATAAACTCATACGCAGGCGCAACGCCGATGCGCTGCAACAGCGTAACTGCGGGGATGTTGAGTGAATCCCTCAAGGCGTCGCTGGCGGAAATTAATCCCCGGTGTTCGAAATCAAAATTCTCGGGATGATAGCGCCCTTGGTCCCAAACGCCGTCGAACAAGGTTTCATTGGGATAGAGCAGATGTTCGCGCATGGCTAGCGCATACACGAACGGCTTCAAGGTCGAGCCGGGCGAACGCGCTGCGCGGGCGGCGTCGTACTGACCGTCGTAGCGCTTGTCCCAAAAATCGGCGGACCCTGCGCGGGCGAGAATTTCAGCGCTGGATACATCAATCACAATCGCCGCCGCGTTGGTAATTTCTCCCTGCGTTGAACGCACCACGCTTTGTAATGTACGCTCGACCTCACGTTGAATGTCACCGTCAAGCGTCGTTTGAATTGTCTCGCCCTGCGACAACTCGTTCTCCATACGCATGGCAAGATGAGGCGCGCGTTTGGGGAACGAATGGTTGCGCGCACCCAACGGTTCCGCAGCGTACCATTGGTATTCCGCCTCGGACAGATAGCCTTCTTCTTTCATGCGGTGCAAGACGAAATTGCGTCGCTGCCTGGCTTTTTTAACATTGCCAAAGGGCGAATACACCGCGGGCGATTTTGGAATCGCCGCCAACAACGCCGCTTCGGAAACAGTCAGTTCTAAAGCGGGTTTACCAAAATAGCGCCGGGATGCGGCTTCGCATCCAACCAAATTTCCACCGTACGGCGCCCAGTTCAAATAGGCAGCAAGAATGTCATCGCGTTTGGAATGCGCCTGCAGCCGAAGCGCCAGCAAGGCTTGCGAGATTTTTCCATTCGGTCGTCCCTGACGGCGATTGCCGAGTTTGACAACCTGCATCGCCAAGGTGGATGCACCGGAAACCACCCGCCTCTGGGTCATGTTTTGCCAAGCGGCGCGCAATACGGAGATTGGATCAACGCCGGGATGATAGCCAAAACGCTGGTCTTCCACTGCGATGGTAGCCTGCGCCAAGTAAGGGCTGATTTGATCGAGAGAGCGTTCGATGCGCCATTCATCTTGCGGCGTCAAAAACGCATAGAGCAAGGCGCCGTTGCGATCAAGCATCTCACCGGAGGCGTCGCCCGCGATGAAGCGTTCGACGTTCATCGGCCAGAGAAACACCCACATCAAACATGAAATCGCGAACAGGCAGAGGCCTTGTACGGCGCGGCGGCGGCGCGACTCAAAAGCGGCGGCGCGATAAAATGTCCGGGCGATTTCTTGACCGAGTCTCGCCATGATGTTATTTCACCTCGACCCGGGACCCCTTGGAGCGACCATTCACCGCAGGGTCGTACATACACTCCGCCTGCGCGGGCGGTAGTTGATATACGCCCGGCGTGACGGCGCGAACGGCGTAATAAAAATGGTGCGTCCCTTTCGGCAATTGATTGAACGCCATCACGACGCGGTCGTCGCGAATGTCGAGATAGGACGGCGAGACGGCGCTCTCAAATTGCGCATTGCTAACGGTATTGGGGTCTAAGCGGGGGTTCTCTACTTCAAACCCGGCGGGCAGACGGTCGACCGCGATCACATTCTTCGCCTCTTGTTCGCACTCAATCGTAAAGGCGATGACGTAACTCCCACCGTGGTTGAATAACACCGCATCAAAGGGGTCGCCTTCGCTGGTATAAAATTGGCGGCTTACGGTCAAGCCTTCGCTAACGGGTTCATTCGAGATTTGTTGGGGAACGCCGCGCGTCGTACTATTCAAAAACAATTCGCTCTGCCCCGTATTGATAATGGTGTATGAAGCGCCAGCGCCTTCGAGTTTTCCCTGATAGACTGCGTCGCCGCGAATCTCAGCAAACGCTCCGTTGGATGGTTCGATGCGCGCGGAGGCTCGATCCAAATCGCCCGAGCGTTCGCCGATGTATTCAGCCAATGCGGTAACGATAAACGCGGTTTCCTGGGTGGTGCCGTAGCGGTTGTTTTTTAAAAATTGGGTCAATCGTTGCGCGAGTTGAGCGCAGCGTTCGGGTTCGGCGCCGATTTGCTGCAACGCCATCAATTCGATGGCGCGATTGCGAATATCAGAATTAAGGTTGCCGTCTTGTTCAGAAACCAGGTACGGCTCAGCGGGCGCTTCAGATAGATATAACGCAACCCGTTCGCGATCCTGCGTGTTCTTCGCCAGGGCCGCCGCCAATAAATAACGCGCCGCCGTCGGCAACTTCACATCGTCAAAACGCGGAATCTGTCGTAACGCCCACGCGTCGCCGCCCAGCGCGAGAGTAAAGAGCGCGTATGCGCGACGGTATAAATCCTGTTGCGAATTTTGCGCCCAATCCGCTGCGAGTTCGCGCACATATTGTTTGAGTGAATCCAGATTGCCTTTGGGCAGTTGCAGCTCGCGGTCATTCTCAACCAGCGTCAAAAAATGCAGCGCATAAATCGAACCATAGGGATACGGCTGGTTGTCGCCGGGCCAATAGCTCAAGCCGCCGGACGGCGTCTGCATCGAGAATAAACGGTCGATCCCCGCCTGAATGTAATGTTTCACCATCATCTGTTGTTGGTTGGCGGTTTTCATCAATGCCGAATTTTTTCGCAATAAATACATGGGCATCAAACGCGAGGTAGTTTGCTCTACGCAGCCGTAGGGATATTGAATAACATAAGACAGCGCATCGTATAATTGCAGCGCGGGGTTCGCGCCGACGGACAGTTCAATCTCCGTTCGCGCATCGTCTATAAAAAACTGATTGCGCACGTCGATGCGTTCGCCTGCGGGGAGGATGCGCAACTCGTGACGCGATTGAAACGACGCAGACGGGCGGACGGGCAATAAAGCAGAATCTTCCAAGCGCTCAATCTCGACGCCCTGTTCGTCTTCAACGATGGCAACCCAGCGCAGTTCTCCCTGACCAACGGCGGCGCCCGCCTGCACGGGCGCTTGAAATGATTTCTCGTTGTGCGCATTCAACATAAATTCATATTCATTTTTCACATGTTGCAATGCGCCGAGCGTTTGCCATTGCAGACGAATGCGGCGTGTTTCGTCACTGTGATTAAAGACAACCATGCGAGCTTGAGCAGCGTCATCCGGCAGCAAAAAACGCGGCAGGCTTGCGCGCAACATGTACGGTTGGCGCACAAGGATATTTTTCGCCGCTGCGCCGGTCGCCGTCTCGTTGCAGGCGATGACGACTAAACGCAAACTTCCGTTAAACTGCGGCACGTCGAATTCGACCGAGGCTCGTCCGTCCGCATCCGTGGTTACGGTCCCCGACCATAAGGCAAGCGGCTTGATCCAATTGTCTAAATCCGATGAAACGCGTTTTGCTAATGCAGAGCGCATACTGCCGCCGCCCGGGTCAATGCGGTCAGGATTAAAGGTGATGCGGTCGTAATAATGGGCGCGATTAAATTCCGGTTTTCGCGGACGCCCCAGCCAAGACAACGGGTCTGGCGTTTGATAATTGGTGATTGTATGAATGCCCTCATCAACCAACGCAACCGTTACTTCGGCTTGCGCTGGCTCGGCGTCTGCGCTGCGCGTTTCGAGGTCGAGACTGATCGTCGTATTCGGGCGAATTTCATCAGGCGCATTTAGGATATCGACGCGTAATTTTCGTTGGGGGTCATCCACGCGCAACGAGGCCATCGCAAAACTGGAATACGGATGCGATAAGGGCGCGTCGTTCTCGACGTGATGAATCACGGTCGCTTCGACCCATAGGTTGGGATATTCATTCTTACCCAATGGAACGTCGAGCGTCCCAACGCCGTTTTCAATTGGAACGGGAAGCATCTTGTGGATCGAATCACTTTGCAGCGTGACTAACGCCAAGCCGTCAAACGGCGCTTCAATGCGGACCGAGGCAACGTCGCCGGTCTGATAGCGCTCTTTGTCGGGAAGCAAGCGCACCAAACTTGGTTGCGACGAATCGACAACATTCACGCCGCGCCAAGAACGATACACTGAGGTCGAACTATACATTGGCGTGGAAGCGGAATGGACACGCACCCGGTAGTATCCATGTTGGTCTAAATTGAATGCGGTTTGTCCACGGCCTTCGTTCAAGTCGATTTCGATGGATTGGATTTCAGTAAACGAGCGCGTCCAGTTGGGTTCGTTGCGGCCATAGTAGCGCCGCACGTAGTAACTCCACATTTCACGCTCAAGCGTAACGGTTACGCGCTCAAGCGACGCAGGCGTCTCGTCGGATTGAATCGCAGCGGCGTGGACAACAATCTCTGAATCGCCCCTGTCTTGAATGCTCATCCCCAACATCGTTTCGCTGGGAAGCAGCAACGCAGACTTGCGGTCTTGCACCGCGCGCCCGCCGAGTTCAAACACGCGCCCGACTACATCAACTGTTAACGGGAAGGTGACCTCCGCGTCGGGTTCATACGAAAAGACGAATTTGGCGAAGCCGTCCGGGTCGGTCTTGATCCGGCCCAATGATTTGGATTCAGGCGTGTAGTTCGAGTCATTGTCAAAGCGATAATCCGTCCAGCGCTCGCTCTGAAAACCGCCCTTGCGAAAGTATAATGCGGCTTCACTGTCGCGGCCCGCTGCAGGAGCGCCAAACAGGTGCATGGCCTTGACGGTCACTTCGTTCTCTTCCCCGCCGCGCCAATGAGTTTTCGACAACTGCACTTCCGCTTTCATACGGTTCGGGACAAATTCTTCGAGACTGAATGAATAAGCGCCCGCCAAGCGATTGCCGCCGGGGATGCGGAGTTCGGCGCGATAGTTCCCCGTTGGATAGGACGGTTGCGTTTCGAGATCAATCTCACCGCCGCCGAAATCAGACAAGGTCACCGCCTGTGTGAGCAACTCTTTGCCATTCGGTTTTAGAATGACCAATTGCAGCGGCACTTTGGCCAGCGCATCGCCGTAGTTGGCGCGGGCGATCCAACGCAGATGGACGGTTTCGCCGGGGCGATACAATTCGCGGTCCGCATAGAGAAACGCATCATAAGCCTCGCGATCAAACAGCGGGGCGGATTGGTCGATAGCGCGAGTTCCTTCTTGTTGTTGATCGAGTTTTAAAAAGGTGAAGTCGCGATTATTTTCGGCGACAATCATTGCGGGCTGCCCGTAGGCTTGGTTCCAATCCGACAAACGAACAATGCCCTGGCGGTCGGTGCGGCCTTCAGCCAGCACTTGATGTTTGTTGGAATAAAGCGTCACGCGGGTTGAGGCCAGCGGCGCCAGCGACTCGAGGTCATGTACAAATGCAATCAACTCATTCTGCGTCCAATGGGCCAAGACGCCTAAATTTGAATACAAAATGATTTTGGTTTGTGAGCCGTAATCTTTGGCGGAGACCTGAAAACCAAATACGCCGCGCCTGTCGTCGGGCATGAGTTCATCTAGGCCAACCAACGTCTTCGCAACGCCTTCCGTTTGTGAGACGGCGACATGTTTTGTCGTGATAAATTCCGATAATTGATTGTTGAATTGATAGCTGCCCTGCCCGTTGTTAATTTCAGACATGGCCATGGGCAAGTTCGTCGGGAACAAGCGAAACAACGAAACCTCAAGTGACTCAACATTGCGCGTTTCAATGGGCAAGGCCGCATTGTCACGACGCAACAAATAATATTCATTGTCATAGCCAATACCCAACCACTTCGACAGGTCTTGAACGATGGCGTACACGCTGACGGGCTGCGTCAAAGTCACGCCTTCGTCATGGGGCAGGCCTTCGAGAAAGCGGATTTCGTAACTCTCGTTTAATTTCCACTCACCGAGAACCCGAATTTCGTTGGTATCCCAAGTATCGTAACTGATCCGCAAATTGGGCAGTTCGGGCGTCACGTTGATCCATTGCATCAGTTCTTCCGGCTTGCTGTATTGCATGAGCGGTTTGTTAAAGCGAATGCCAAACGCCTGCCCGTCCTTGCCCATATTGCGCCAGTCATTTGATTGGATGCGAAGCGGGTCTGTACTGCGTCGCAGCCGTGACTGGTAGTCTTCATGCAGCGTGACGCCGCGCTCAGTATGAAGTTCTTTCGCAATGCGGACGTTCAAGGTTACGTCCGCCAAAAACGGCATTGAGACATCGACCCAACGGTCGCGGCCAGAGCCAGAATATTTCACCTCGGCCTCATATTGCTCGTTCGTTTGCTCATTATTAATTTGCAGATTCTCTTGAAGAACCGTCGAATCAATTGGCTGGCTGAATCGAAGATGAATGCGCTGTTTCTCGCCAACATAATCCGCCCACTCTAACGCCGTCACCCGCAACGTATGCTGTTGTGGATAGACAAACTCGAACGGCGTAGCGGTTTCAACCTGATGATCAACGTCTTGCAACCCCTTGTCGATCCGAAGGGTAATGGGCCATTCGGGGCCCTGGGGCGCAGTCAATATAAATGTTTGTTTATCTTGCCCCTGGCGAAAACGGACGGGGAGCGATTGACCCGAAGGTGTAAGAACTTTGAGTTTCTCGCGCAAACTGTCCTGGTCAGGCGCCAAGGTCAACGAAAGGCCGAAACGGTTTTGTTTTTGTGATTCAGACAAATGCCAAACCCGTTTGACGCGGAAGTCGGTATTACGGAGCCAAAATTCGCGATGACTGGGGTTGAGTATTTTTCCATCGCTGGAGCGCAGCGTTTCCGGCAAGACGACGCGCAACGCCGTTTCCGCATCCACCCGATGGGCGTAGAACGCAATATAGTTTGGGCCGATACGATAATCGCCGCTCAACTCTGGATAAAACGAAATGGGAGACGCATCTTGAATTTCAGGAATAGACGCTGGATCAAGCGCCCGGTCAAAAAACACGACAACCGTATCGAGTAATGACTCTGCTTGCAGCGGGACCCGCCCGACAACGTTTAGATAGTCATCCGAACGGGTTTCAATGAATGATTGCGTATCGGCGTTGGTAAACGGCGCAAACACGCCAAAGACGATCAAGACCCAAGACAGCCATTGAATTGACTTTAGACATTGCATGAGGTTCTCCTACATCGCTTGGCATGTAAATACAAAAAAAACGTAAACTATGCGTGACGGGCGTCATTAGTAAAAACGGTCAGTCGATCAAAAAACAACGCTTGTTTTTGATTCGATGAGAAAAATGAGATTCCGCTTTATCCGACAAAAGAAAGCTCAGCCCGGACAGGATCAGAGTTTGGCCTTCCTGTCCGGGACGCTGGTATTGCGGCATTTCAAAGGGGCAAAATCAATCCGTCTGTAAAACAATTTTTCCATAAGCGCCGGGTTTTAATACAGCCTCATGCGCTTGGGCGGCGTCGGCGAGCGGAAAGGTTTGACCGACGACGGGACGCAAGACGCCGCTCTCCAATCCGGCTACCAAGGCGCAATGGGCCACGCTGAGTTCTTGTTCGGTGGATAGCATCAACACCATACCATTGATTTGCGCTTCTTTGCCCATAATCAGGCGGGGATTGATTTGCACATCGCCCCGGCAACCGATCACGACGATACGACCGCGCTGCGCGAGAATCTCTAAATCGTTTTGTAAGTTCACATTCGATAGCATTTCAAGAATGATGTTCGGCCCCTTGCCGTCCGTCAGCGCTCGAATTTCATCCAGGTAGCCGTCTTGATTGTGGTCGACAACATGGTCAGCGCCTTGTTCGGCAGCCAGTTGCTTGCCTTTTTCCGTCCCCGCCGTGCCAATCACGCGGACGCCAGACGACTTGGCGAATTGGATGGCGGCAATGCCCACGCCGCCGCTGGCGCCGTGAACCAGCAAGGTTTCGCCGGGGCGCATGCGGGCCAACATCCATAAGGCGCGATAAGCAGTCGCGTAAGGAACATAGACGCCCGCGCCCTGCTCAAACGAAACACCGTCCGCCAATGGGTGAACTTGAGACTCCGTGCAGAGCGCTTGTTCGGCATAAGTCCCGCTTAATGATCCCGCAACATACACCCGGTCGCCGGGCTTCAGGCGAGAGACGCCCTCTCCAACCGAGGCGACTATTCCGGCGGCGTCCATTCCAGGCGTGTAAGGAAGTTCCGGTTTGCTTGGGTACACGCCTGATCGAATATATGTATCAACGGGGTTGATTCCAGCAGCTTTGACTTGGACGACGACTTGGCCCGCAGAAGGCGTTAAGTCAGAAACGTCCTCCATTTTCATTACGTTAGCGTCGCCGAATTCCCGAACACGAATGGCTTTCATGGGTTATCTCCAACATCGTGATTTTGATAAGACCTCTAATTCCAGGCTTATTGTAGGCCAGACAGCCCCCAGAACAAACTCATAACCATCTGGGCCAAATCCCGCTTGCAACTATCGAGAACATACTTTATCATTTTACTTAGGGAGTGAGTTCTATTTTTTGTTACTGATTCGAAAGGGGAAAGATATGAAACGATTCACTTTTATTATTGCCTTAGTTCTTTGCTTCACGCCCATCAGTTTTGCTCAAGATGAGATCGTACCCATTACCAGTTTTGAAAACCTGGATGAAGATTGGACCTTCAGCGGCGGCAGCATTCTTCTCTCACTTGTTGAAGAACAACCCGGAGACATAGCCGCCTCAGACGGCAACGCCGCCTTGGTTGTTAACTATGACAACGCGGGAAGCGCCTGGCAATATGCCGGCATGTCGTTTCCAGTCGGCGAGATTGACCTGACCGGAATGCGCGAAATTCGCATGGACGTCTACTTCACGCCAGACACGGTCGGCGACTTGAGCGTACGCCTCGATCTGGCAAGCGGGAACATTCTGGGATTCGCCTACGCATCAGCAGTGGGTGAATGGCAAACGGTTTCGTTCCCAATCGACCGAAAGTTATCGGCAAGCGATTTCATGCAAACCGTTAATTGGATCGGCGGCTTCTTTGGCCCTGAAGACGGCGCCAATGTTGGTGAAATGTATATTGATAACATTCGCGGCGTTCGCCCCGAAGGCACGGTCGATGTAGAAGAAGTGGTCTTATATAGTTTTGACGAAGCGACGGCAAGCGGCGAACCGACCGGCTGGGCCGCTGATGAAGGCATCGTACCCGAACTGGGAGACGGTGAATTCACGCCCAAAGAAGGCAACAACTATATGTTGATGTTCACCGGCGAAGGTTATATCTGGAGCGTTATGACCGCCGATGCGATCAACGATTTCAACCGGTGGGGCGAAGTGCAAGAAGTATTGTTCGACGTGATTGCGGGCGATAGCTACAGTTGGTTGCAAACTCGCATCTCAATCGTCTCGGGTATAGGCGACGACGTAGATACTGAAGTCGCAACAGAGACAAAAGAACTCGGTTACAGCGACAATACGACCGATTGGAGAGAGTTGCTCTTCGGCGTCGACATGACCGACCATCAGGGCAACATCAATGATCCAAACGGGTGGGTGCGCGTTCGCATCAGCACAAACAACGACGCCGCCGACGCAGGGAAATTTGTCTTCGTTGATAACTTCCGCGTGGCAGTGCCTGTGGGCGGTTCTGATGTATCCGAATGGAACCTGTACTAAACTCTGAGCCACTCACTTCCTGAAAGACGATCAACGCCCATGGTTAACATGGGCGTTTTCTTTTCACTCTATCGCTCTTTCGCTTATTTCGTTCCCCGTTGTTTTTTGATAGAATGGCTCCAATGGAGAGCCTAACAAGATGCGCCTAACTTACTTGTTCTGTACAGCCGTACTGTTTCTGGTGATGGCCTGCGCGCTACATTCTCACGCGCAAAGCGGGCCGTCTCTCGATGAAATAGTCGCGCGCGGCCGTCAGGCGGCGTCGCAGTATCATTATGAAGAAGCCGCCAAATGGTATGCGCTCGCTCTCCAACAATCACCCGGTGACGCCGACCTGCATTTTGCGCTTGCCATGCAGTACATCGGGCTGGAGCGCATCGCAGACGCCGAGCAGTCGTTGTTGCGCTCGGTTGAATTAGACCCGCAATTCGCGCTGGCCCATACCAATTTAGGAATTCTGTATCAACAATTTCAAAACGACTTCACGCTCGCAGAAACCTACTACCGCCATGCCATTCACGCCGGCCCCAAGGCGCCAGCAGCCCGGCGACTGCTAGGCGAAATGTATCTTTCAATGGGAAAGCACAACCAGGCATTAGAAGAATTCCAAGCGCTCATCCAAGCGGCGCCCAATTCTCACTTTGGCTATTTAGGGGCGGCTCAGTCGCAGCTGCGCAACGGAGAGACCGACGCCGCCATTCGCAATCTCCTGCAAGCGGCGAAACTTGCGCCCAAAGAACCGGACCCATTTCGGTTTCTCGCTCAAGCGCTCGCGAAGAAAGGCGACCGGGAAAAAGCGAAGGAAATACGTGCGCGATTCCAGGCGTTGCATGAAGCAAAAATACGGCTGGATGACTTACAGCGGCTGGTGCGGCGCGAACCCGACAACGCGCAACGCTGGTTCGCCTACGGCAAAGAGTACGTCATACAAAAAGACGCGGACGAAGCCATTCATGCGTTTGAAATTGGGCTAAAACTTGATCCCGGGTCGGACTCCGTCCACGCCCTGCTCGGCGCCTTATATTTGATGAAACAAAAACCGCTCGAAGCGCTAGACCATCTTGAACCCGCAGCCAAGGCGCTGCCCAACGACGTCAATGCGCAAAACCATCTGGGCGTTTGTTATTTGATGTTAAATGATTACGCCCGCGCAGTAACACAGTTTGAAAAAGCGATCACATTAGGCGGCGCAAACCCCGGCATTCAAAAAAACCTCGACATCGCGATACGAAAAGCAAAACAGGTTAAGCCATGAACGCCGTCACAAGAAACCGCCGCGCGATCCTCTGTTTCATATTGCTGGTATGTGCGAGCGCCGCTTCGGAAGCGAACGAAATCCGTTTCATCGAAAATGCGCAACAACGCGGCATCGACTTTGTTCAAACCAATGGAAGCCCCCAAAAAGATTACATCGTCGAAGCCAAAGGCGCAGGCGTCGCAATCGCTGACGTCAACCACGACGGATGGGACGACATCTATTTCGTCAACGGCGCACTGCTTCAACCAACCAGCAACCAACGTCCCAAAAATACGTTGTATCTGAATAACGGCGACGGAACATTTCGCGACGCGACCGCAAGCAGCGGGTTAGGCGATGCGGGATTTGGCTGCGGCGCATACTTCGCCGATGTGGACAACGACGGCGACCTTGATTGCTATTTAACAAATTTTGGCCCCAACCAGTTGTATCTCAACAACGGCGACGGAACCTTCGTTCGACAAGATAACGCAGGCGGCGCCCAAAATAACGGGTGGAGCACAGGGGCGGCTTTCGCTGACCTGAACCACGACGGCTATCTTGATTTGTTTGTGGGACAGTATGCCGAATTCAGCGTTACACTCGCCGACAAAAAAGGCAAACTCGCGCCCTATCGAGGCGAAATGATGTTCATCGGCCCCAGCGGTTACGTCCCCGCGAATGACAATTTGTTTTTCAATAACGGCGACGGTACCTTCAGAGACGTCACCCGGCAATGGGGCGTCAACGAGTTTGGCGCGGGCCGCGCCTTCACCTCCATCTTTAGCGACCTCGACGATGACGGCGACCTCGACCTCTACGTCTCGAATGACACCACCACCAATTTGCTCTATGAAAATACCGGTGCGCGTTTTGAAGAAATTTCGATCCTCGCCGGAGCGGGACTCAGCGAAAGCGGCGATGAACAAGGCGGGATGGGCCTCGCCATCCGTGACGTCAATGGAAACGGACGCTTTGATCTCGCCATCGCCAATTATCAAGACGAATATAATATCCTGTATGAAAATCAGGGCGGATTGCAATTCGCCGACGCGGCGTTTTCGTCAGGCATCGGAACCGGCACCCGCGACTTGGTCTCGTTTGGCATGTTGCTCGAAGATTTTGACAACGACGGTTGGCCTGATATGCACATTTCATGCGGACATGTTTATCCAAAGGCAGATACCATCAAACACTTGTTTGGCTATGCGCAAGCGAATCTATTTTTTCACAATCAAGGCGGCGGGCGTTTTTCTGAAATCACGCAACAAACGGGGCCGGCATCAACGCTCACTGGCGTATCGCGCGGCAGCGCCGCCGCCGATTTTGACCACGACGGCGATTTGGATATCGTCATCAATAACCTCGACGGTCGCCCCTTCTTTTTTGAGAACCAAAGTGAATGCGGCAATTGGATTCAAGTCGCGCTTCAAGACAAGCGCGGGATGCCTGCGTACGGCGCAAAAATCCTGATTGAAACAGAAGGGCGCGAGCAAGTTGCCGAGTTGTATTCCAGCGCCAGTTTTCTTTCGCAAAGCAGCGCCACGCTGCACATAGGACTCGGCGAATCCCTAATCATTGACCGCATGACTGTCCGCTGGCCGGATGGGACGCAAGAGAAAAAAGAACACATCTCAACGAATCAAATTTTGATCTGGAAGCAATCAGACGACAAGCCATAGTTTTATTTCAGAATCGACACTCTTTTTATTTCGTTTCTTCATTGTATTTTTCTCCAGATGAGCAACAATATAGCGGCGCAATAATGTATTTCATTTATTTTGATTGCTGATTCGCTGGTTTGCCCGTTCCCAATACAACTTGTTTTTATTTACCGAATAGTGATTTGTCGTCTAACGGAGTTGAGTGGAAAAGGATGGAGCCATGCGTCTGCGTTGTTTGATTATTGATACCGATTTAGATTTCATTGCCCGCATACGGACGCTGTTAGATGCAGTCCCCTCTCTTGGCATTGAAACCGTCAACAATGTGCATGACACAGCGCAAAGCATCAATTCACAAAGCCCAAATTTGGTGATTGCCCGCCGCGACCTGCTAGGCGAGGAGTTTGGCAGAGTGATCCATGCGCTGAGTCGGATCAACATCCGCTGTTATGTCATCATTGTCGTTCAAAGCGCAACAGCCGAGCAACTAAAAGCCGCCGCACAAAGCAAAGTCATCCAAGACATCATCACCCACGATGTTGATGACAAACGGCTCAGCAGTGCGCTGAATAAAGGCGTCGATGTAATTCTTGGCCAAAACCGCCCGGGCAAACACTATCGCGGCTTTATGGGCTTTGTTGGAATTACGCCCTCCTTACGTGAGCGCAAAATTTTAACCGAAGTCAACATGGGGATTTTACATAACCGCTCCGCCCGCCTTGCGATTGACTATTGGCGCAACCATCCCAGTTCACAAATGATCTCGGTCGCGTTGAATGTAAACGAATCGCTTTCTTCCCGCTCAGAAGAACAGATTGAAAACTGGGAAAACCATGATCTCAAACCGTGGGAAATCGCCCTGTATGAAGCGCAGAACCATTACGTGGAATATTGGCAGGAACCTATTCGAGGAGGGTTGTTGCCCAGTATCATCCCATCCGTATTACAATATGACAATGGCAGTATTGCTCCGATGGATTCGCAAAAACAAGCAAACATTCTCGTTAAAATTAACCGCATGACGCAACGAGGAGAGTTGCACGAAATTTTAAAGTCGATGGGGATCGCGTTCCACGTTGAATCAACGGAGGCGGAGAAAAAAGATTTTGAACAATATATTTCCCGATTGAAAGACCGCATTGACGTCGTTGATAAAAAACATCCAAACCTGATGCGGCCGCCGGAAGAATTAGAGCGAGAAAAATTCACACCCGATAAAGCGGCGCCGATCAGCGACGATTCGCGGCGCATGGCGTTTGTTCAAAAAACAGGCGGACGACGCTAACCCCGGTCTAACTGTTCGATCAAGTCTTCCCATTGGGCGTACAGAATATCTTTACGTTCCAGCAAGTGGTCATAGCGAAGTTTGGCGGAACGCATTTCGTCCGCTTTGCGAACGATTTCGCCTGACGCCATTTTTTCTTCCAGCGTTTGCATTTCATTTTCGACTTCGTGAATTTCCGTCTCGACGGCTTCGTACTGTTTTCGCTGTTCACGACGGACGGCGGACAATTTGTTTCGTTCTTGGGCCTCGCGGCGCTTTTGCTCTTTGCGTTGCTGACGCTGCCCTTGTTCATCTTTGCTCGCAGCGTTTGCGGTTTTTGTTTGCGGTTCATTATCTTGTTGAAGCCGCTTGGCGTATTGATAGTCGCTGAAGTCGCCGCGATAAACAACCAGGCGTCCAGCTTCCATCTCCCAAATTTGTTGGGCGAGGCGGTCGGCGAAAAAGCGATCATGCGAAACGAACACAATCGCGCCAGGAAAATTCTTCAGCGTTGCTTCCAAGGTTTCGACCGTACGAATATCGAGGTGATTGAGCGGTTCGTCTAGCAGCAATACGTTGCAAGGATGCACCAGCAATTTCGCCAGCGCCAAGCGGCTTTTCTCGCCGCCGCTTAACACCGACACCGGTTTAAAGACGTCTTCGCCGCGAAACAGAAACGGCGCCAGTACGTCGCGCAAACTTGCCTGCATCTCAGGCGGCGCGGCGGCGGACAGCTCATCCAAGACGCTGCGAGTCGATTCTTGCAATTCCGCCTGTTGCTGTGAAAAATACGCGATGCGCGAGTTCGCCCCCCACTCGACCTTCCCATCAGTGGGCGCAAGCGTCTTGGCAAGCAAACCCACCAGCGTACTCTTGCCCGCGCCGTTCGGCCCCCATAGGCAAATACGGTCTTCGCGAAAAACGACTGCGTCGACCGGATGCAATGCGCGAAAATCGCCGTAACAATGCCCCACGCCCTCTAACCGGATCGCATCTTTGCTGCCGCGCGGCGTTTGCGGCATGGGGATCGACACCACCGGCGTATCTTCTGCAATTTCGATTCGCTCAATTTTTTCTAATTGCTTAATGCGCGACTGCGCTTGGGCCGCTTTGGTATTTTTTGCGCGGAAGCGGCGCACAAAATCTTCCATGTGGGCGATTTCTTTGTCTTGCTGCTTTTTTTGGGCAATCAGTTGTTCGCGCATAAACGCTTTCTGTTCACGATATTTTGTATAATTGCCCGTGTACAGATAAAAACGTCCCCGTTCGATTTCCGCGATTTCGTTGGTCATGCGGTCGAGAAAAAAGCGGTCGTGACTGACAATCGCTAAACCGCATTCCATTGATTGCAAATATTGTTCGAGCCATTCAAGCGTTGCAGGGTCTAAGTGATTGGTGGGTTCATCCAGCAGCATGATGTCATGCTGTTCGAGCAGTATTTTTCCTAACAAGACGCGCATCCGCCAACCGCCGCTAAACTCTGCAACCTGGCGGTCCCAATCCGCATGTTGAAACCCAAGGCCCAGCAAGATTTTTTTTGCGTCGGACTCGCGTTGGTAGCCGCCGCGATGTTGAAAGTCTTCTTGCAATTCACCGTAGCGTTTTACGGCGCGGGCGTGCGCAGGCGTTGAATCGTCCAAATGTTCAATCTCATCCAAGAGCGATTTGATGTCTCGCTCCATTTGGTTCAATGGTTCGAACGCTTGCCATAGGGCTTCGCCCACCGTCATGCGCGGCAGTTCGGTGCTGTCTTGAGGTAGATAGCCCAGCCGCAAATTTTTTGACGTCTCGATATTGCCGGCTTCGAGAGTGTACTCACCCGTCAATACGCGCAGCAGCGACGATTTGCCGGAACCATTATCACCGACCAACCCTACCCGCTTGGTCGAATCAATGCGCCACGACAAATTGGAAAATATGATGTTTCCGCCTAACCGGAGTTGGGCGTCTGTAATCGAGATCATGTCAAATACACTTTAAGCCTAAAGAATTCGTCGAACCCACAGTATCCTAATCGGAGTTTCGTATTCAGCCAATCCAACGAGCCGAGTTAAACACGATGTCGCTTCGATTAATTGAACTCTATGTTTCGATGAACGCCGCAAAATGGGTGCAACAAAGCCTGGACGAACACCCCGCATTCGTCGTTGAAACGCGCAATATGGAAGATGAGCGCTGTTGCCTGCACATCATTTCGCATTCGCAAAAACTCGAACCCTTACTCGATGCGCTCGAGCAAAAATTAAGCGGGACGGAATTTCGCATCGTGCTGTACCCGCTGGTAGCGTCGCTGCCCCGTTTGGAAGAACCCGACAATGGAGATGATGAGGCGGAAGAACAGAAATCACCGGAACGAATCCACCGCGAAGAATTGTATAACGGCTTATTCGAGTCAGCGCAGGTTAACCGGGCATATATTTGGATGGTTATTCTGTCTGCGATCGTCGCTTCGGGCGGGCTGATACGCGATAACGCCGCCGTGATTATTGGCGCGATGGTCATTGCGCCGTTGCTAGGGCCGAATATGGCGCTGGCGTTGTCATTCACCTTGGCGGATTTCAAACTGGCAAAAAAAGCGCTGCACACCATCAGCGTCGGCTTTTTTATCTCGCTCGGGCTGGCCCTGTTGCTTGGTTTGCTCTACCACCCCATTACCCCCGAGACGCATGAATTTGCGGCCCGTACGGACATCGCGCTATGGGACATCATGTTGGCGTTGTGCTCTGGCGCAGCGGCGGCTCTTTCGCTCACCACCGGTACCGCCAGCGCTATGGTCGGCGTCATGGTCGCAGTCGCGTTGATGCCCCCATTGGTCGCCTTTGGCATGTTGTTAGGCGCGGGGCATTTCGAATTGGCTCTACGCGCGTTCATCCTGGTGTTTTCCAATGTGATTTGCGTCAACCTGGCGGGCGTTGCCATGTTTCGATTTCAGGGGATTCGCCCACGGACGTGGTGGGATGAAGACCGCGCCCGGCGACACTCCAGACAAGCGCTGATGATTTGGACGCTTCTTTTGTTCTGTTTGATTTTTATTATCGTTAATTATCTTTAATGGCTAAGCCGTCTTTCTCTTTAAAAAGAACAATGCAATACCAAGAAACGAGAGCGCAAACAACCACAAAATCGCACATTCAAGCATGACCGCATCCCATGATTTGCCAAACGACATGACGTCATGCAGCCCCTGAACGCCCCAATAGGTTGGGAAAAATTTCGCAACGGTTTTCATCGCATCCGGCATAACTTCAATCGGCCACCAACAGCCGCCCAAAGCAGAAGCGATCATCGTAACTGCCATACCGAAACCAGTCACCTGTTGTTCGTGAGTACAAACCGAACCGAAAAAGACCCCAATGGCCCCGCAGCATACCGCCAAACTAACAACGACAGGAACCAGTGCGATAGGATGGTCGCCGATGCTCACGCCGAATATGAAGTTGCCCAAAATGATCAGTGAAGTCGCTTGAAGGATGGGGATGAGCGAACGTCCCGCCATTTTTCCGAGAAAAATCTCACCGTTCGAGGTTGGCGTTGATGAAAGACGAACGTCACTACGTTGGTTTTTCTCTTGCAATAGCGAGATGCCGCCAAACATAATGGTGTTCATCAATACGAACATAACAATGTAACCGGGCAACAATAACGCCTGACCAAACGGAGGCGGCTTGAGGTTGTTAATCATCTTTTTCTCAACGATGAATTGAGGCGTCTTGTTAAGTTCGGCGTCGAGTTTTTCTTGCGTCTTTTGGGTCCAACGATTGTTGACCACATCCACCGCCGCCAATGCCCCCGTGAATTTCACAATCGCGTTCGCAAGGCGCACCTGCGCGTTTAAAGTGTGTTCTTGATTGCCTTTGCCCTTGGCGAAGATGACATCAACATGTTCGCCTTCGAGAATACTCGCTGAAAACGTCGCCGGCAGAATAATCGTTCTCGCCCAATATTGCACATATTGCTCATCAGTCGCCGAACGCACGTCAACACTCACTTTGTCTGCTTTCAGTTGATCAATGAATTTTGTAGAGAGTTCGTGCTGGTCTAAATTGATGACAGGCAGCCAAGTGGTTTGATCTGACGGGTCGCCCATCATTCCGCCAAATAAATAGACGAATCCCAATGGCATGATGACCATCCAAAAGATCGCCAGGCGGTCTTTCATCATGCGTTTTAAGTCGCAGAGCGCAATACGCAGCCAATTAGGCATTACAGTTCTCCCGACTCGATGCGGCGCTTGAATCTCCAAGCCCCCAAGCCCAGCGTTACAATTCCAATGGTGAACAAAATGGTCATCGGTTGAATCAGGGCCGTCATGCTTTGCCCTTCAACAACAGCGTCGATACCGATGACGCCCCAACGAATAAACGAATAGACAGACAACTGTTTCATCAATTGCGGCATGGCTTCATAGGGCATCATCCCTCCGCCGATAGCAGCCATCGCCAAAATCAAAATCACCGACAACGCGCCCGCGCTTTCAATTGTTTTAGATATAGAATAGACCAACGTCATCACGCCAACGTAGGCGATGTTGCAAACAGAGAGATGAATGAGCAACAAAAACACATTGCCCCAGTTCATGCCAAACAATAACCAAGCGCCGATTATCATAAGAATTTCGGCGATCAGGCAAAGCATGAAGCAATAGATCATCTTTGAAATGAGAATTTGAGTGATCGTTAATGTAGAAGAATACATACGCCGCAAAGTGGTTTTTTGCTGTTCGGCAAAAATATCATTCATGCCGTTTTGCGCGATAAACACCACCCACATCAACATCATGCCGGGAAGTATAATACTGACCATCTCACTCATCAGACGCCTCCCTGGCTGCGTTGGCGCGGGACGCGCTGACGATGTATTCGCTGGCATTAACCTGGTCGATCTGAATGATAGGCGGGAAAACATACGTCCGTATTTGTTCGACTTTCTGAAATGCCTGATAAAACAACATCGCGGCGGCCCAGCTGCCGGGAAACTCATCCTGATCGATCATTTCGGTAAATTGTTCTAATTCGTCCCCGATTAGATTCAGCGTCTCTGAAACTCCAATCGCCAGAATGTCCGTGCCGTGTTCAATCACGCGAGGCAGCATGACTTCGGCGGGATTGGGATAGAACTCCATTATTGCCTCATTGCCTTCTAACAAATCACGGCTGAGATTTTCAGGAAGCACCAATAAAGCAGACGCCTTGCGGTCTTCTAACATACGGACGCCGTCTTCAAATGTTTCGACAATGTGCATTTGCAGGCGAGAGTCCATATCACGCTGGTTTTCTAATGACCGGATAAAGTTTCCTATCATCTCTTCATCATGGTCTAACACGGCGATATGAAGCGTAATGTCGATGCTGTCATCATTTTGCCCGCCGAATGACATTGAGACCAAAAATGTGACCAGCAATGGAATCAACACCATCACCAACAGGCCGATGGGGTTTTTCCATGCGCGAATTAAATCTTTTTTAACAAGATGTAGAATCACGTTCAATCTCTCAGCTCGCGTCCCGTTAGTTTTAAAAACACGCTCTCTAAACTGGGTTTCTGAATCGACATATCAGCGATTGACAAGCCCGCGCCAGTCATGGTTTGAACCAATTGCCCGATGCCGAATCCATTCTCTTTCAATGACAAGGTCACCGAATTTTCCGCCGCTGTGAGAATTTTAATTTGCTCTACGTTCAAGGTTTCTTGAATCTTGGCAGCGGAAAACTCACCGCGAATGCTGACCACTTCCCCATCGCCGACGACTTGAGCGAGTTCATCAATGGTTCCCATTTCGAGAATTTTTCCGTGGTCGATAATGGCGATGCGCTGGCAGAGCGCTTCGGCTTCTTCGAGGTGATGAGTGGTGAATAATATGGTTGCCCCTTCACTGGCGATCTCGCGAATGATATCAAGAATGGCGTTACGCGCTTGGGGGTCGATGCCCACCGTCGGTTCATCCAACAACACAAATTTTGGTTTATGAACCAGGCCGATGGCAAGATTCAGGCGGCGTTTCATGCCGCCGGAGAATTGCTTAACGGGCTCTTTAGCGCGGTCGCTGAGGCCAACGCGTTCCAACACCTCTTGAATATTCTTCTTCAACTCACTGCCGGGGAGATGATACAATCCGCCCCAAAATTTTAGATTTTCAATTGCAGTCAGTTCTTCATAAATGGCTAGGTCTTGTGGAACCAGACCGATATTTCGTTTGGCTCGTTTGGGCGATTGCCAAACATCAACACCGTCAATGATCGACGTCCCGCCGTCCGGCTTCAGCAAACCGCACAGCATATTCAACGTGGTTGTTTTCCCTGCGCCGTTTGGTCCTAAAAAACCAAACAATTCACCGTCCGCAACCTCGAACGAGATGCGGTCAACCGCTTTCAGACTGCCGAAACTTTTTTCGATTTCATGTACGGATATCATCTTCCCCGCCCTAGCCAGAATGCTTTTATAGTGTTGCCAAATCAACGCACGGATTAAATTTACTTATCACTTTCTATCGCTGAACCCTTCGAGCGCGCTTAACAAGCATCTATGTAAATCGTCTTAGGTTCTCATGCACAACATTCCCACACAAGGATTACGAGATGAGTATAAAAAACATTTAATGGAAATTGAAAAAAAATGGAGCATGACTGAAACCAGGCGTAGGGCGAGTTCTTACCCCACCGTTGAAGACTGTTAAAATATTGCTTGGTGGGCTGCTAGCGCGAGCCCACCCTACTGGGTCACAGTGACTACGTTTGGTTCGTGTCATCGCGAGCGCAGCGAAGCGATCTCGCTTTTCGATTTGTGAGATTGCCGCGTCGGCCTTCGGCCTCCTCGCAATGACACTGGCCTTGAATTTCAAGACAGTCCCTACCTCGGCTAAATGTAAAGATTCAGTTATTTTCATTCGATTTCAGCGCGTCGCCTACAATGCGGTCGCGCTCGTAGGGCGGCAACGTCTGGACGAAAGTATACAGGCCTGTCAACAGTTCGCCCTGCGTCGTCACGCCGGGTAAATAGAATAATGACTTTGGGGCTTTGGCCCACATCATCCATTGATTGGCGCGGACGCCCGAAACGGGTTGATCGAGTTTGGCCTCCCAGGCGTCAATCGGATAAAACCCGCGCAAAGAAAAATACTGCAACGCATCATAATGATCGTCGCCCGGTTTGGCGTCGCGAAAATACACCAACACCGCGCCTTGTGCAACTAAGGCGTCTTGCAAGCGTTCGATATTGATACCGCGAACCGGCTCGCCCAGTTTGATGCTGAGCGCCGCCGCTGCGCCCGCCGCCTGCCCCATCGCCATCCAACAAGGTTCCATCCGAAGCGTACTGAACCCAATGTGCGTACCGGAAACGGGGACGGGCGTCAGCAAATTATCGACCCTCAGAGGAACCATCACGCCGTAGGGCACGGTATATGGCGCCGTTGGATAACTGAATAAGCCGTCGAGATGAACGCGGCCTTCTTCTCGTTTTAACACTGCATGTGAATCAAGCGAATAATGGCTCGCGGTAATGCTGTTTTTGTGAATGGGCGGTCGCGAGCCTGATTTGACGGGCAAGGCGTCATGCGCTATGAATAGATACTCTCCGGCGATGCGGCGCCCTTCCCGTACATAAACCTGACGTGGAAAGAGAGCATTGTCTTTGTATTCATCTTTCGCCAATCCCCACTCACGGCAATTCTGGCGGAAATCCTCTGGCACAGCGGGGTCATTCTGCGCAAACCACAACAAGCCAAGCGTGTATTCCCGCAAGCGTTTTGCATAGCGGTCGCGCCAATCCCAACCAGCCGTCGGCCAAGGCCAATTTTCTTCGGGCAGGTCGGTTGAAAGAAAAGCAACATGTTGATTGTTTGAATCTAACTTATGATTTGGCAGCGTGACGCTGTTGACCAGGCGGTCAATGCTATTGTAATTTTTGCCTGGATCGGTTTTTCCCGTCAAACGGTTTTGACGAATATCATCAACCAGAGAGAGAAACTCATCCCGGTTATAATCTTCCGGTTTTGGTATTGGCGCCCGAACATTGGGATCGTTTGTTAAACAAAGCCGATAGTTATAGGCTTGCACGGCGTTATCGCCCAATCCCGTCGAACCGTCTCCAACCGCGCCGCCCCACGTTTTGTATAATTTGCCCGCCATTGGCTCGTTAAACGCATAACTTGGTTCGCGCCCCAAACGATAGGGTGCGCCTGCCGCCGCAGCGAGATCGCCTTCATAGGTTCCATCCATAAAAATGGTAGCCCGCACAATTTCGGTCGCGCCGCTGATGCGGTCCGTAATCAGTACCCGTTTTAGGGCGCCGTTTTCAAGAACAACATTGTTAGGATCACAATCAAACTGGCGTTGTTTCAAGACGGTAATATTCTCTTTATGCTCAGCCAACATCTCTTCGAATATTTGCTCAGCAACATGCGGTTCAAAGTGATAGCCGTCGCTGCAATCTTTGACTTGCTGTGAATCACTGCCGTATTCATCTACATAATGCTGTTTGACTCGATTCACAAATTCTAAAAACAAACCGCCTGTGGCGCCGCGCGTTTGTATATCGGTCGCGCCCAATCCGTTCGCGGGCAATCCGCCAATATGCTCTGTGCGCTCTAATAGAACCACTTTGCAACCGCCGCGCGCCGCGGTCAGCGCCGCCATGACGGCGCCGGGCGTTCCGCCCACAATCGCAACTTGATAATTATGTAATTTTGGGGATTTCGGTTTCGCGGATTCTTCTGCGTCAGGCTGCGTCCATGCCGTCAATACGCATAGCGCCACGACCACTGGAAAGGTTCTCATTCGCCAATTCATGTCCCACTCCCGCCGTCAATATCAATGTATATTCAGTAACGATAGGGGGAAAATGACTACGCCGTCAAGCAAATCCCCTTAAAGGCCCTGTCTAGACGCCCGATGCGGTCAAAATATCGGGGATCGCCTCAGGAAACAGCCCCAATTCAAACGCTAAATCCAATACGGTGTAACGCGAGCGAATATCCCGTGAGATTCTCAGCCCGCGAAGCGCGTCGTCGGTTGAAAGCGACAGAGCGTTCAATGTATCAGGCGCATGCGCTTTGCGTAATACGTCGTGCGTTTCTTGCGGCGTGGGGATATTCATGTCGATTAATTCCTGGCGCAGTTGCGACCAAAGTTTGATGAGTTGTTCACGACGAGCCGAAGCGCCGTCATGCTTGAGTTTGGTTTGGGGCAGGACGCTATCCGCCAATATGCCATGATCGCCTGGAATACGCACGGCTTCATGCTCCCAACCCGGCGGTTCAGGAAACGCAGGCGAACCATATTGCATCAGCGCATGGTAAATCGCGGTGGAGAGGCACACGGTCAAGCCGACTTGGGCGCCGTGAAGGTTCATCGGGAGGTTTTGTTGAAGGCGTTCCATATCCCACAGATGGCTGATGAGATGTTCGCCGCCGCTCGCGGGGGAACTGTTGCCTGCGACCGCCATCGAAACGCCGCTTAAGACGCAGGCTTCCGCTAAGGCTTGCAAGGAGCCAAGATCGCCCGACGGAATTCCTTCCGCGTTTGCAACCGCTTGTTGGACTGCGTGGTCAACGATACGCCCCGGCAGCGGATTGAATTCCGACTCGCCCAATCGACTCGCGACCCACCAATCGGCGCCGCTCACAGGCTTGCTTAATAAATCCGCCAAGCCCGCTTGGGCCATGGCTAGCGGCGCATCTTTGAGAATATCAAGGTCAAGTATAATTGCGCGAGGCGGCGTCGCCGGGACGGTCACCTTCAAGCCTTTGTCCATCAGCGCGGCGATACTGCTGGCATAACCGTTCATGCTGGCGGCGGTCCCTAAAACGACGCTGGGTTTTTCAAACCGCTCCGATAAACTCTTGACCAGATCATTGATCGTCCCGCTGCCGATGGCTAGTAAGCCGTCTACATCATGGATCTGCTCAGCCAGTTCATCCAGCAGTTCCATTTTCCCTTTTGGATGCGGCGGCAGCGTATGAACGCAAAACTGGTCGCCGAATAAAGCGCGCAAGTCAATCACTTTGTTGGCGGCGTTCCAGGTGTCAGGATCAGCGACGGCGAATATGCGTTGACCGAGATGAGTTTGTACGGCGTAAGGGACGGACTGAGCAGCGCCCGCTTCGATAAAAACCTCTATCGGCAGATCAACCGCTTGCGGCAAGGGTACGGGACATAAATCTTGAAGTTTCATTCTGCGTCTTTTCCTATTCAATAACATTCAATACAGTATAGGTCTAAACACGGGGGAGGTTTCACATGAGTAACCCGCGCACTCCGTTTCATTGTAAATTATTATTCATCAATTTAATTCTCATTATCATTTTATATCCATTTTTATTAGATGGACTCAAGCGGGAAATTCTGCACTTTGCATTTCTAGCGATGACATTTTAAGTTCTTCCGTAAATTGGATACTCTTTCATAAATTGAATTGAGATTTATATAGAAGTTGCCAGAATTATGTGCGGATTGAGTTACGGCTATGATTGGTTTCGTTGTTTTTGCGCGCGGAATTGCTCAAGACACATCATTATCCTGCCGCTCTTCGGTGGCGACTTTGACGGTAAAGTGATCCCGCATGGTTTGAAATGGATCATCCACGAGGACCGATTCGCTGCGGATACGCTTGATGCGCTTGTAGGTGCGTTCAGATAAAATCGCAATATGGTAAACTGGCTCGCCCGGCTGCACGGCGGGCATAGTGCTCATACCAAGAACTACGCCGAAAGTTGGCGAAGTTAATACATTTTTTTCGCGGCCAAAAATGCTGTAATTGGTTGCGAGTTCTTCGCCCTCATGCACCAAGTCGCCCGGCCGGGCGTAAAACGTCAGAAACCCGCCGCGTTGGGCGCGCACCCACATCGTTTTATCAATGGTAAGATGATACGGCGGAGGCTCAGGTTCGCCTTCAAGCATGTTCAACTCTTTTAGCACATTCAAACAACCGCGTACGCCAATATCAACTACGCCTTGTTCGATGCGCCACACTTCGCCTGCTTCTAAAATAATCGTTGAAATTCCATTTTGCACAGTTATGCGGCGTAATGAATTTTCAGGGCCTTTTGAATTTACAATCAATTCGCAGCCGAATGCGCGCGCCAGACGCCGCACTTCAGGTTTACGCATGTCGGCGCGAACATTTGGGTAGTTTGTCCGTCTCACCGCCGCGCTATGAAAATCGACTCCATAGTCGCATTGCGAAATAATGTCGGTATACACCCGATGGGCCAATCGGCTGGTCAGGCTGCCTGTCGGCGAACCAGGAAAGGAGCGGTTCAAATCGCGTCGGTCAGGCAAGTAGCGGGAGTGGTTTTCTAAGCCATAAATATTAACCACAGGCGCACAGATCAGCGTCCCGCGTAGAAGCGAAGGCGGTTGATTAAACAATAACTCACGGATAATCCCGATCCCAGTCAGTTCGTCGCCATGCACCGCGCCTGTAAAATAAACGCGCGGTCCGGTTTTGGCTGCGCGAAACACGCTGACGGGAATCGAAACGGGAATCCCCAAATAGGATTCGCTGAATTCAATGTGGAGATCGACGGCTTCTCCAGAACGAATGGTGCGACCGTTGATTTTAAGAGGTTTTCGTTTTGTCATCTAATTTCTTAACTGTGCTCCGTTTTTTTTTGGCGCGGCTCTTCTTCTCAGGAACTAAGGCGCGCAAGGCCTGAAGTTCTCCGTAGCACAACAACTCATCGCCCGGCTCGATCACTTCATCGCCTTTGGGGTTAGTAATAATCGATTTGTTGCGCGTAATATGGATGACATGGATATTCTGTTCTGTTAGCGGCGTGTCGCGTAACGCCACGTTTTCTAACTCGGGCATGTTATGAACGTCTAACTCTGCAATGCCATACCCAGCCGCCAAACGAAGCCGTTGGCGGAGGTCTACATCCGGGAACAAAACTTGATTTTCGGTATCTTCGATTATGGCGTCGGCTATATCAATTCCGGTTGCGGTTTCGATGCCTTCCAACCCGGGCGATGAATTCACTTCCATCACCTGCGGGCCGTCTTCTGATTCAAGCATATCAACGCCCGCCACCCGCAAACCAATGATCTGCGAGGCGCGAATCGCCGTCCGTTCGTATTCTTCGTCCAGTTGGACGATTTCCGTACTCCCACCGCGATGAACATTACTACGAAACTCATCTCCGACCGCCATGCGGCGCATTGCCGTCACCACGCGGTCGCCGACCACGATGGCGCGTATGTCTTTGCCCTTGCTTTCTTTCACAAATTTTTGGATCAGCACATTCTGCTTGGCGCCATGCAGCGTTTCGATAATCGCTTCTGCGATTTTATTCGTATCCGCCAGAATCACGCCGACGCCCTGGGTCCCCTCAAGAACTTTGATAATGACCGGCGCCCCGCCGACTCTCTCAATCGCGGAGAGCACATCCTTTTTATCGCGCACAAACGCCGTTGGAGGAATTCCGATATCATGGCGGCTGAGAATTTGCATAGCGCGTAATTTGTCGCGTGAACGCGCGATAGCGATTGACTCGTTCGCGCAATATAGCCCCATCTGTTCAAACTGGCGAACCACCGCCAAGCCGTAAAATGTGATCGACGCGCCAATCCGCGGAATCACAGCGTTGTAAGTAGAAAGAGGTTTTGAACGGTAATACAGTTCAGGATTTTCGGCTTCAAGCCCAATTGAAAAGCGCAGCGTATCTAACACAATGGCGCGGTGCCCGCGCCGGACAGCAGCTTCGCGGAGCCGCCGGGTGCTATATGAGTGGCGGTTTCGCGACAAGATAGCAATTTTCACTAGGAGGTTCTCTCTCGTTTTCTTTTACGCAGCGTGTCCCGGCGGGAAACATCAACGACAAAATCGTGCGCCAAAGCGCGGCGGCCCAACAACATACGGAAGATCATTTTCTTTCGGCAAACAAGAGATATCTCTATATCTTTCTCAATATGTCCGATTCGGACGCGCGTGTTCACAAAATAGCGTGTGGTATACTTTCCTGTGCTGGAACGAACCTGCCCTGTTTTTAATAGGGGAGCTACGACCTGGACGCGCTTCTCTTGGTTTTTTCTGCTTAACACTACATAAAACTGAATGCGGCCATCGCCAAGGTCAACCAATTCATCGACATGCAGCGCGCTGCTTCGGGCGCCTGTATCGACTTTGGCGCGGATTCTTCCGATGCCCCAATCGACCAACTCGACAGGCTCCACCCATCCAATTACTGTCTTTTCTTGTTCCAAAGAAGGTTCCTGCTCATCATTTGATATGGAGTTTTTTACGAATGCCGTAAACACCATATTATAGCGGGATAATTAATTTAGATCGAATAAAGATTAATACAGGCTCGAATTAAAAAAAGAAGCGCCGCAATTCAATCAATTAATGGAAGCAGCCAAGCAGGCTTGGCGCACGGCGTCGATCGCCGTTTTACCAAACACGTCGCATCCTGTTTTTTCAGCGAGCATCTCAGACGCAGCGGCTCCACCGAGAATAACATTCACTTTGTCGCGCAACCCCGCCTCGCGCAACGCGGTGATCGTATTCGTAACCGATTGATACCCCGTCGTCAACAAGACGCTAAGCGCCACGATGGTCGCGTCGTTGTTTTTTACCGCCTCCACAAAACGCTGCGGCGACACATTAACGCCCAGGTCGACAACGTCAAATCCACCGCCGCGCAACATCATGGCGACGATGTCTTTGCCGATATTGTGAATGTCATGCTGTACCGTACCAATCACGACGCATCCTTTTGTTTCCACCGGCTGTTCTTTGACTAGCATTGGCTTAAGTTCCGCCATGGCGTCTTCCATGATTTTTCCTGCGATGACCAATTCAGGAATAAAGCAATCGCCCGACTCAAACCGCGCGCCAATCTCGACCATGCCGGAATTGAAATAGGCAACGATATCCGCCGCAGAAACGCCGTCGTCGATCAATTGTTTGACAATAGATTTCACGTCGTCTTGCTTCAAGTCGATCATGGCTTGCGCCAATGGATGCAATTCAATCATCTGATGAGGTCTCCTTAAAACGAGATCAGGCAGTTCCATATATAGATGTAACCAAGCGTATCGACATTTTCCCATACGCCTTTGACGATTTCTTCATCGCCTTGAATTTGCGGATATTCGCTCTTCTTTTGGTCCCAGGGAATACAGACGCCCGGCGCTTGGGCTGCTTTCGGTTCGTTGTTCATAGTCGGTTCCTTTCTCAATAGACGCCGTATTCGCGGGTAAATTCGGTCATGGCTTTGACGTTTTCAATTTGCGGATCGTTCTGCATAATCGCGCCCGCATCCATGATGTAGCCGCCGTCGCGCCCGACGCCGTCGATAAGTTTCTTACAATAATCGCGCACTTCTTGCGGCGTTCCAAACGTCAGCAGTTCATTGGGCAGGCCGCCGCTGATGCAGAACTTGTCGCCCAACACGCGATGGGCTTCAAAGATGTCGCCGCGATCCACGTGATAGATGATGCTGCCCGCAGGCAGTTCAGCGAAATATTTGAGATGATGGTCCCAGTTGCCTTCGGCGTAATAGATGGTCTGCCATCCCTGTTTGTGAATTTCGATGGTGATTTCTTTGAGCGTCGGCCAGTAGTATTTCTCAAACTGCTCCGGCGACAAAAACGGCGTACAGCCCCGGTGCATCCATAACGAAATGGGGACGTTCTTCTCGGGATCGGCGCCAGCGAGTGCATTAAACATCATGTGCGGCGCCATGGCTTCGCAAGCGGCGGCGACTTTCTCAGGGCGCTGGAAGAGGTCCATACACATCGGGTTATAGCCGCGCAGTTTGTCAACGATGATATCGAACGGCGCTTTCAAACACCCCATCAAGGCCGGGACAACGCCGACTTCATTCTTCATGCGCTCATGTTGGGCGCCAAACGCCTGGAAATATTGCAGCGTCGCCATGCCGCCCTTGAGCCATGACAGGTTGTTTCGCGCCGTGTTGGGTTCGCCGGGCGCAACCACATCGCGGGAGACGCGGGGCAGCCAGACGTTGGCGAGAAACTCAGTCGGGTTTGCGATCAGCAGGTCATACTCGTCCGCATGCATGTGCGCTTTTGATTCGTCAGCGGGTTCAATGTATTGAAAGCATCCATCGGCGGGCGCATCAATACCGGGGATCATGTAATACTTCAATCCAGCAGCGTCAACGAGTCCTGTCCAGACATAGACCATGTTGCCGACCACGGCGTCCCAATCAAAATCGGTCGCGCATTTGATCGCGGCTTCGAATGCTAAATTGAAATCGTGAGTGACCTGCTGGCAGGTATAACCCGCATATTTCGCGGTAAATTCCGCGACAAAGGGCCGGATAGGAACACAATCCGGCTTTTCGTTTCGCATTGCGGTGGTGTATCGTTTCAGGCGCTGTTGGTAGAGTTGCTCAGCATGATCTGACATCGCCGCTCCCCCCATTCACAAGATGTCTAAGCAAACCCAAGGTATCATAATTTCAATGTGTTTTGGAGCCGTACAAAACAAAAGCCTGGGGGTAGGGTTACGCTTGTCTCCGCTTCGGACACTCACGGGCCAAAGACGATGATGTCGCCCTGGCTGATGAGCCCGTTGGTGGCGTCAAACATGGGAGAAACTCTCTGGTCTTGAATCTCCGAGAGGTTATCAGGCCCCTGGCTGGCTAATACATAAACCGCCCGCGAAGGCCCGCCGACAGAGTTTTCAACTGTCCAGTCAACGATGGTTCCCGGCCATGTGCAGTCGGTGCGCGACAGGTTTTTGTCGACATAAAAATATTCGTTGCGGGCGAATGAACTGGTGCGGCTGCCTTCTTCCGTATTGAATGGATCAATAGGGATGACCGTAGTGTATTCAATCGGCTCCATGATTTCACCCGCGCGAAACTGATGACCAGTACCTTGAAATTCAAGCGTACAAGCGTTCGGATAGCCATTGTTATCAAGAGCGTACATTTCGATAGCGGTTTTCATGGCGCGAAGGTCGCCCTGGACGCGGGCGATTTTGGCCCTCATTTGGGCGTTGAGAAAATTAGGAACGGCAATCGCAGCGAGGATGCCAATAATGGCGACGACAATCAGCAATTCGATCAGGGTAAAACCACGCGTATTCATGATGATGAATCCCCTTAGTATTACATGGGGAGAGCGAGGCTCCAGCCGAGCCGCGCCTATTCGAAAACGATGGCTTTCATGTGGCTCACCAGGAGCCAGCCTGCGGCAGGCAGGGTTCGCCACCCCTTATTGACTATTTCATGACACATGCATGACGGAATTTTCGCCGCCGTATTCGTTCTTCTTTTTTTCAGAATTATTGGGGTCGGGACAATGCTCTCCATCAACTAAGAACAGGTATTCATAGCGGCCCGGCGGTAATTCAAGATCAAGCGTCCAGGCGCCGTTCGACGCGCTAAGCGGGAGAGGCTTCTTTTCATCCCACTGATTGAAGTCGCCGAACAGCCCGACCACTTTCGCGTCTTTGCCGACGAATTTAAACGAAACTTTTTGAGGTTTGGGGTTTTGCTTGACGGTCATCTGTCCGCCCAGCGCGCGCTCGCGCTCCGCCACGTCCGGCGTCACACAGAATGTGCCAAGCAGACGCGCGCCTGGTTCGACCTTTAACGAAGGAGACACCACCAGGGATTCTATATCACAGGTCTGGCTCAACACCACCCGCTTTGACGCAACGATGGGGCCTTTAATGGTCCCATCGACATGGATGCTCTGAATTTCCAAGTCGCCATTCACCCGTCCGCTTTTGGAAACGATCACGTCTCCCTGGGCAATCAGGTGACCGTTCATGGTTCCGTCTACGGTGACATCGCCTTTAGACCGTAGCGTCCCCTCGGTCTCAACGCCTGGCCCGATTACGCTTCGGTTTGCGTCGCGTTCAGCCATATTACATTCCGCTCCTACTTATCTCAAATCAATACAGTATGAACCATTTTGAACCTAATGAATCAAGAATGCTAGCTAAAATCCAACAAAATTTGTTTTTATTGGATTTAAAGCCACCTGAAGTGTTAACATGTATACATATCCAATTATACTAGATATAGATCAAAACCGATTTGATGATTCCATTTTGGAGGTCGCCCAACATGTCGCTCAAAGAAGAACTACGCTTTAGTCACCCGATTAAAGGCCGCGCCCATGAGGCCGTTCTCAACATCATATATACGGGAAAATTGCTCGATAAAGAAGCCTACCGAATCTTACGGCCTCATGGTCTCACCGATTCTCAGTTCAATGTAATGATGTTATTGAAATATCAAACCGAATATGGAGAGAGCGATCAGACCCGCCTGGGCGACATGCTGTTGGTGAACCGCTCGAATATGACCGGCCTGGTTGACCGCATGGAACAAGCCGGGTGGGTGGAACGCGTCGCCGACGCCAACGACCGCCGCGTCAATCGGGTGCGTCTCACCAAAGCGGGCAACGCTCTGCTCGAAACCGCTGAAGTGGTCTACAACGAAAGCATTGAAAAGATCATGCAGCAGATCAGTGATGAAGACGCCAAACGAATCTGCCGTCTGTTAGAGCGCGTGAGAAAAGGGCTGTAGCGATTTTACGAAACCGCATGGATTTGATAATTCTTTCATTTCATTGATTCGGGAATCCCCCCGGCGTCTTCGACGCCACCCCTCTTTTTTAAGGGGGGGGCTTAAATATCATCGCGCCTCTGATGATTACCAGAGCGGTTCGCCCATGCCCTCTTCGGCGTAGAGTTTGTTGAGGCGTTTATCGTAATTCTTTTTCATTTGCTCTTCATATTTTTTCGTAATCGCCGGGTCTTCGGCAATCTCTCCCTGGTCGTTTGTCTCGACAATCCATTGATCTAATTGCGCCCTCATCTTGAGCAACGTGGTTTGGTGCGCGGGTGAATCCGCCAGGTTATGAACTTCATGCGGATCGTTGCGTAGATCGTAGAGTTCTTCTTTCGGACGTTTCTGCGCCATGAAATGTTCTTGCGCCGGGGTGAGTTTGCCTTCTTTGTACAAACGCCGCATGAGCCGCAGCACCGGGTAGGAGGCTTCCTTATAACGATTGATCTGCAAGTATGGGCGCTCCGGCATGAAGTTGCGAATGTACTTAAACTCTTTCGTCCGAATGCAGCGGATTCTATCCATGGTTTCATCGCATCGGTCGCGGGCGGCAACAATAGAATGACGCGGCTTCGCGTTCTCGCCTAAAAATAATTGCCCTTGCAACACTTCAGGAACTGGCGCTCCCGCGAGATGCAACGCCGTCGGCGCCAGATCAATCGCGCTCACCATCTGGTCGCGCACTTCACCTTCTGGCAACTTCCCCGGCCAACGCACGATCAATGGAACATGGATGCCGCCGTCATAAAGCCACTGCTTTCCACGAACATGACAACGACCGTGATCGCCGAAGAAGAACACGATGGTGTTGTCCGACAAGCCTTCGTCATCCAAGCGTTTTAATACCGCCCCGACTTTGCGGTCGAGATGATTAACTGTTTCCAGATAGAGCGCCCAGTCTTTTCGCGTGATGGGGTGATCGGGGTAATAAGGCGGAACAGTAACCTCATCAGGATTGATTGGATGTTCGGGGTCAGCCTTAAATTTTCGATGTGTTTCAGGAAAGTTGATGTGGGCAAAAAAGGGCTGTCCCTCGTCGCGTTGGCTCCAGTCGTTGCCGTCAAATGGATTTTCGACATTGAAATCAAAATCCGTCTTGCCCGTGCCTTTCACCCCGGGCGCTACTTGCGTCACGTTGCAGGTATAGTAGCCCGCGTCGCGAAACCAGTCGGTAATCAAGCGAGCGCCGCCGGGCAATTGATAGCCGTCGTCGCGATGGCTGCGGTGATGGTGCGCGCCGATGGTCGTCTGGTACATGCCCGTCATAAAGGCGCTGCGCGAGGCGGAGCAAACGGGAGAGGTCGTAAACGCATTCGTATAGCGTATTCCCTGCTTGGCGAGGCGATCAATGTTGGGCGTGTGGACAAGTGGGTTGCCGTAACAGCCGATGTCAGGACACACGTCTTCGCCCGTGATCCAAACCACATTGACTTTTTGGCCTTGTGCAGCGTGAAGTGAAATAGGAAGCGCAGAGGCAACGGCGGCGGTCCCTGCGTATTGAATAAATGAACGGCGCGTTTGGTTCACAACATCCCTCCCAAAGTGGCATCATAGGAAGGGTATAAAACCTACAAGGCGGATTCTAGTCTAAGACGTATTCTTCGCGCCAATCATCGGCGCCTTCCCATTCGGGCTGGTCGGCTTTGCTCAATACAAAATCGCCTAAAACAAGGTAGTCCATTTCGGTGCGCATAAAGCAGCGGTAGGCGTCTTCGGGCGTGCAGACAATCGGCTCGCCGCGCACATTGAAACTGGTGTTTACGATGAGACCGCATCCCGTTTTTTGTTTGAATGCGTCGATCAATTTCCAATAGCGGGTATTGGTTTCTTTATTGACGCTTTGAATGCGGGCCGAAAAGTCGATGTGAGTAATCGCCGGGATATCCGAACGCTCATAATACAATCGCTCGCGCAACGGCAACGAGTCGTAATCGTCGGGAACGGGCTTACGCCGCGCCTCCTGAACAGGCGCAACTAACAACATATACGGCGAGGGATGAGCGAGGTCAAAATAATCCTGAATATCTTCTTCTAACACCGAGGGAGCGAAGGGACGAAAACTCTCGCGGTATTTAATTTTCAGGTTTAAGCGCTTTTGCATTTCCGGGTTGCGCGGGTCACCAAGGATGCTGCGTCCACCCAAAGCGCGCGGGCCGTATTCCATGCGCCCTTGCAGCCAGCCAACCACCGCGCCCTGGTCGAGCAGTTCAGCGACGGACTGACTCAACGCATCGACGGTTTCATGTTTCGTATAGGGAGCGTCGTATTTGCGCAGCGTCCGTTCAATTTCTTTCTCGCTGTAATCAGGCCCCAGGTAGGCGCCTTGCATGGAATCAGGCGTGATTGGTTTACGGTCTTTTTCTTTCCAAATATGCCAGCCGCAATACGCCGCGCCGAGTGCGCCGCCCGCGTCGCCGGCTGCGGGTTGAATCCAGATATCGTCAAAAATGCCGCGTTGCAACAGTTTTCCATTGGCGACGCAGTTCAATGCAACTCCGCCCGCCATGACAAGGTTCTTCGCGCCGGTTAATTGTTTGGCTGTTTCCGCCAGCCTAAACACGGTCTCTTCGGTCACTTGTTGAATTGCAAGCGCGAGGTCCATGTGTTCCTGCGACAGCTCGGCTTCGGCCTCGCGGCGCGGGACGCCAAACAAGGCTTCCCACTTGTGGTCGACCGTCATGGTCAATCCGGTGGCGTAATTGAAGTAATCCATATTAAGGACAAAGGAGCCGTCTTCGCGCAGATCAAACACTTCGTCGTAGATGCGCTGTTTCCAGGTTTCGACCCGCTCGGCGGCGGGATGCCCATAAGGCGCAAGCCCCATCAACTTATACTCGCCGCTGTTGACGCGAAATCCGCAATAGTAAGTAAACGCCGAATACAACAACCCCAACGAGTGAGGGAAATCAATTTCACGAAGCAGCGTAATCTCCCGCCCTTTGCCATGGCCGATGGTGGTGGTCGCCCATTCGCCCACGCCGTCAACCGTTAAGATGGCGGCGTCCTCAAATGGCGATGGATAAAACGCGCTGGCGGCGTGAGAAAGGTGGTGTTCGGGGAACAACAACCGGGGGTTCGTTAAACCGGCTTTTTGCAGTTCATCACGCAGCATTTTGCGCATGAACACTTTCTCTTTGATCCAAACCGGGATCGCCTGCAAAAAACTGGTCAGCCCTTTGGGCGCAAAGCCGTGGTAAGTTTCAAGCAAGCGCTCAAACTTCAAGTAGGGCTTATCATAAAACGCAACGGCTGAGATATCGTCCGTCGATAGCCCCGCTTCGTCTAACACATACCGCACCGCTTGAGCGGGAAACGCAGGGTCGTGTTTTTTGCGGGTAAAGCGTTCTTCCTGCGCGGCAGCCAAAATTTGACCGTCAACCAGCAACGCGGCGGCGCTGTCGTGATAGAACGCTGAGATTCCAAGAATGGCGTCGTGTTTTGTCATCTTAGAACATTGCGTATATGAACGGCGCAATCGCCGAACCGCTGGTGAACACAATCAAGGCGCCAAAAAGAAAGAGCGTAAGAATAATTGGAATCAACCAGAACTTTTTGCGTTCTTTCATAAATCCAATAAAATCGCGAAACAAATCCATGCTGCGCTCCAATTAGAAGGGACGCTCGACGTCCCGTTTTGAAAACGTGATGTTGCGTTCTTTAAAGGCCGACTCTTTGCCCTGTTTCCAGAGTTTCAAATGCAGGGGGTCCTCGCCCAGACGCGCGCGAATAAACGCGATAGGGACGACTAGGACAAAGAATAAAACCGACAAGATAATTTTTGAAACCACCGTACCCAGAACGAACGATAAACTAAACCAGAACCAAGCAAAGGGCTTAAACGCCCCCGCCCAAGTCATATTGATTAACAACACAATAATCGACGCGGCATAGAGCCCATTGATTTGCCCAAACCAGCCAATCAACAGACAAATCAGACACAAGGCCATGCCCGCGTCTTTGCATTGGCCCAGACTGAGGTCGCTATATCGAATCCAAATGTGCATCGTTAATAATTGCCGCCTTATACGTTTACAAAGTGAAGATATGCCTGCATATTTAATCCATAAAGGCTGTATTTTCCAATGCTTCTAATTTCTCATCATCCAGCGGGCAATATTCTCCCTTTGTAATTAAGATTGCTTTTTGAAACATGGAGTGAATCACACATGAAGTCAGCAATTGTACAAACCCTGTTCGTCGTATCAATTTTATTATTGATTTTCACCATTTTGGGCGATACGACCTCTTTGGGCCGAACCGGGAGAGTCCCAATTCGCAACTGGGAACAATATGACGTTGAGTTGATCCAACAAACGCCGAACCTGGCTGCGCTGGAGCGATATGCCGCCGCCCAGCTCAACGGGACGGACGCGCAAAAAATTCGCCAACTATACGATATCGTCTGCGCCCGGTTCGGCCATAGCGAAGGCGCCCGCTATAACCTGTTCAGCAATTGGATTTTATGGGGACTGGGCTGGTTGGCGGAACCCGCAGGCGCCCGCGGCGACATCCAAGCCATACGCAATGTTGATTCATTGCTGCGTTTGAGCGATCACGGTTTGTGCAGCCAAGTCAATTACATGCTGGTTGCACTAACGCAACGCTTTGGCTACCCAAGCCGCCATGTGGGGTTGAATGGACACGTCACCATGGAGATATTTCACGACGGCGCGTGGCGAATGTACGATCCTGATTTTGAAGTGATGATTGAGGATGAAAACGGAAACGTCCTTGGCGTACACGAATTAGAAACACGCCCCGACCTGGTTGATGAATACTTTACGCCGCACGGCGGCGGCGGCGCGGCGGTTGCGTGTTTCACCACTGCTGTTGATAACACCTTCGTCAGTTACCCGCCGGGCGCGTGGTTTAGTTGGAAAGCGCAAGTGATGACTTTTTTTGAAGCCGCTTGCCAGTGGTTAAAATATTTGGTCCCCTTAGTTGGTATCTTGATATTCACCTTGAGTTGGCGCAGGCCAAACAGGCGCGGACGAAAACTATCCGTTCAACTTCCGTAAATGGTCTTGAGGATTGTTGGCTTTCATCGCAGCCACCGACACCAACACAGGAATAACTAAACTAACATATATAGCGTTGTTATACGAACCGTACCAATCCATCGACAGGCTGAACAAAAACGGGCCGATAGCGCTAGAGAACACCATCGCCGACAAATTAAAACTGCTGATCGCGCCGATATGCTCCCGTCCATAAAATTCAGGCCAAACAACGGTAATCAATGGAGCGAACACGCCGCCGGAAGCGCCCAATCCAACAAACACCAAACACCAACCCGCCCAAGATGAAATGATCGGAATCGCTAGGATTCCCATCCCCATGGTCGCCATCATAAATATCAACGTAACTTTTAATGGAACGTAATCGCAAATCCAGCCGAAAATAAAATTGCAAATAATACTGACGACCGCCATGGGCATGAAGATTGAAAACGCTTGTTCCTCTGCCAGTCCGGCTTCGCGGGCGATAGAGACAATATGAAAGGTGATCGCGGTAATGATGAGCGTGAACGACGCAAGCCCGAGCGTAAACACCCAAAATGAATAGTCGCGCAACGCTTCCATCCGCGTGAATTCTTTAATGACGTTGTGGGATTTGGCTTGGTGATCTTCGTCGCCATCCACGACGGCGCCGTCCATCACCAAACCGCATTCTTCGGGCGTATCGCGAAAAAACAACCAGCCGAACAGCGCCATACCCAACGACATCCCCATCAGAAAAACCCATGCGCCGCGCCATTCAAACGCGATGACAAAATGATTCAGCGCCAATGGCGCGATCGAGAACATAAAGGTGACAACCGTTCCGTGTACGCCGGAGACAAACCCTCGCTTGCGATTGAACCATTTGCCCAACATGGCCCGCGAGGTCATGGTCAACAACCCCTGACCGGAAAAACGCAGCATCGTAAAGCCAATAAAAATTACGGTGAAAGTAGTAACCAGACGTACGGTATCAGAATTCCCGACCGTCAGAAAACCTGCAATGCGGTCGCATTGGCTCAGCAATAACAACGTCAGGCTCAACACCAACGCAGAAGGAACCACCAGGTTGCGCGCGCCCCAATGGTCAAACCAATTGCCGCCCAATGGCAATAGGCAGCTGCTGAGAATGGTCCCGCACATGTACGCAGCGGACAATTGGACGCTGGTCAAATTCAATGCAACCATCAGGTGCTCGGTGAACACGCTGACGCCCATCGTCTGGCCGGGGATGCTCATAACCACGCCGACTGTGCTGGCGGCGACGATCACCCATCCGTAATAAAATGGAAAGCGCTTTGGTGAAAAGGGAAAATCCGGCGCGGCCAATCCACGCGGGGCTTTCGCTTGAGAGGTCGAGTTCATATTAAACAATTGTTTCCTTCAGTGCATCAACAAAGCGAGATAAAAAATCATCGCAAACTGATTCATCATGCGCAATCGAGAGATAGAGTTTGGTTCCCATCGGGTTGAGAAAAACGCCCCGCTTGAACAAATTCAACATGAGGCAACGCCCTTTGGCGGAATCGCCTTTCTTGGTAGAGCGATAATCAAAGACAGGCTCGCCGGAAAAGACGACCTGCGCCAGCGGCCCGTCGCCGATAATTTGGCTGGTCACACCCTGTTCATCCAGAATTTTGCGCATTCCATCCCGCAGATAGTTACCGAGCTGATGCAGGCGCGGGTAGACCCCCTCTTGCGAGAATTGCCCCAAGGTCGCCCGCGCCGCTGCGCAAGAAATGGGGTTGCCGCCGAGAGTTGACGCTGACCACACGTAAGGCATTTGGTTCATGCGCGACTCGCACACCAAGTCCATCACGTCAGCCCGTCCGCCGTACGCGCCGATGGGGTAACTGCCGCCCAGCGCTTTTCCATAGGCGACGAGGTCAGGGACCACGCCGTAATATTCCTGTGCGCCGCCGTACGCCAAACGGAACCCCGTCACAACTTCGTCAAATATCAGAATAATCCCGTGTTCCAGGGTTACGCGCCGCAGTTCTTCGAGAAAGCCCGGCTTGGGCGGCGTACAGCGTTGCAACGGCTCGACGATCACGCCGGCAAGGTCGTCGGCGTTTTCTTCGATGATACGCCGCATGGTTTCGGTATCGTTATACGGCGCAACCAAAATATCTTTCAAGGCCGAGCGCGACGCTCCTGTGCCGGTCGGTTCGGGTTCGGGCCAGTCGGGCGGGTTGTCAGGAAACAAACTGACCACGCCGATTTCCGTCGCGCCGTGGTAGGCGCCTTCAAACTTCAAAATTTTTGAGCGTCCGGTAAATTCACGCGCCAAGCGGCGGCAATACAAGGTCGCTTCGGTCCCAGAAGCCGCAAAGCGAATGCGGTCGCACGCCGGGCTGAGGCGCAACAACTCTTCGGCGAGCAGCAACGCATTCTCGTTCACATACGAAAAATTCGATCCAAGCGGCGCCTGTTTAACCACCGCCTCGACCACCGCCGGGTTGGCGTGTCCAACCAGCGCAGACCCCCACCCCATCGAAAAGTCGATATACTCGCGTCCGTCGGCGTCCCACAGATGACAACCTTGTCCACGCTGGACAACCATCGTCAGTTCAGGCGTCAGGTTAAATTCTCCGTTTGAACCGGCGGGAAAAGCAGCCAATGAGCGTTCAGACCAAGTCATAAAATCCTCACTTGTATGCGTGTTTGATTAAGGCGCGATCTACCGGGTTACCACAGGGTATCTTGAGCGGGTTTTCGTTTCACGGGCAGGCCTGCGTTTGGGTCGGGAAAGTTTCGCTGTTTGCATTTGAGGCAGATCACCATCGCCGTCTCGGGCGCCTCGGCCAAAAACCGCCCGCACTTGCTGCAATAGACCGGCCACAAGGCCAATCCGATGGGTGTTGGTTCAATGATCGGTGCTGACACGGCGCCCTCACAACTCAAACATTCACTCTTACACGAATTATAGCAACGATAACTTATATTGCGAGATGGTTTGTATGGAAGCCCCAAAAACCCATGAGGCTTAATACGCGGCGCGAACAGAGTTATGTCCGCGCCGCTTTTTGAATGACAGATTGGAGCGCCTTTCTAATTGCAGGCGCCCATTTCCTAATTCACTTCTAACTCGTCTTTGCTTGGTAATTTGGGGAACTTGCCATGCGGTTCGGATTGATACCAAAACGCGACCGAGGCGATGTCATCCTGCAGCGGCAAATACCGCCCGCCCGAACGCCACCCCAGCGCCTGCATCGTCACTCGCAGATCATCTTCAAAGCGGACCGGGTCCATCACATGCCAGCGATACAACCCCACCCGCTGTTGAGCGCGATTGAAGCCGTCGGGTTTAATCAATTGGTGAAAGCCAACATAAGGCGTGGTGTAGGTTTCGTACTCGCGCTTGGCTTTATTCTCAAATCCATAGGAACCGAGAAAATAATCTTCCGTCCCGGTGCCGCAGATGGTGGGCCAATCCTTGTCGCCGTCCATGAAGAATTTGATCTCGCCCTCGCCCCACCAACCATTGCTATTGAGGCCCCACGCCATGTACGTACCGACGTATTGCCCCTTGCCTTTGATGTCATCCACGATGGTATACACATCTTTATAGGGCAGCGGATTCACCCGGCGAAACTGCGCATGAAAATAGGCGGCGTCCTCAGGAACCTCCGTCAACGTATAGTCGATTTGGTAATAAACGACCATGGCATTTTCGTCGATGTTTTCGAGTGTGATTTTACATTTTTTACGGAACGGCATCGTCCAATAGCAATTAAACGCGCTGCCGGGATTCACAACAACAGGCAGCGAATTAAGAGGCGCATACTCGCCCCAGCCCATGCCGAAGAAATCTCCCACCGGACATTCAACCGACGGCGTTTCTTCGTCATCCCAATACATACGCAGAATCGAATACCGCCAGTTGCCGGTCGGCGTCAACCATATATGCTGAATGGCGCCGGGGCCTTCGATTTCCGCTATGGTGAAAGTGCTTCCCGATTCGACCCGCACCGAGGGAGAGACCTTCCATCCTTGTCCTAATTCCCGCGAGGCGTGTTTGCCCGTCCCGTCGACGGCGCGTCCACCCATGCCCTTGGCGCCGGTGAAGTTCTCAGGGCTTATCGAACGGGTTTTGGCGTCTGACATGCGGTAGAGGTTGCCCAGGTTCATATCAAGCCCGTTGAAGTCTTGCGCCCAGCCAGCGCCCGCAAACACGACGACAGCCAGTACAATTGTTCCCCAATGTTGAATCTTCATAAGTGTTCCTCCCGTTTCTAAAGTGAATGATGAATGTATATTTTGAAACGAAGCGCCTCTCTCGATTAGTCCTGCGCTTTATGAATCTGTTTGTATCCAATCATTGTACAGACAGTCGTCAATAAAATTAACAACAAAATATGAGAGGCAAACATCAACCAGAAAAGAGAAATTGTCTCGAAATTTGCTGACCCTTTTGTTGAAACGCTGGGCCAAAGGTTAAACACATAGGGCCCGTTCCAGATTGTTAAAATGGTTGCGAAGAAGTCCATATCTCCACTGCCGCCAAGAGACGCGCTGGGGGCGGGATGCAGCAATTTGAAATACCACGGCCCGAATAAAAAGAACGCTGACAATCCATACGATTGCATCAACGCGGGCATGGTGCGCTTATGCAAGGTTGAAATCATCACCGACAGCGCAGAAAGAAACAACACCGTAAATCCCACGGTGATAAATACCAGAACATGCCCCGTCCACACCCGAAAGAGGTTTTCGCTTTTGATGTAGCCGATCCCGTTGGGATACATCATATAAGAGGTAAACCAGATGATGGCCAAAATCATTAATGCAGGCGCGTAAAATGAATAGGCATGGATGAGGCCATGCCCGACCGCCAGTCGCATTTTTCCCCAAAAAATGGAAGATGTTTTGAGTAACGTCGAGCGTAGGTTCTCCCAATTGGCGCGTTCATGCTCTGAAGAAAAGAGCGTCGCGCCCACAATCGGCGTGAACACCAAAATGATTCCATACTCGATACACAACATATATTGTGGAAACAATGCGCTGATTGAAAGCAGTACCGACGACAAAAATAATAAACTGGGCACGTCCCAATCGCGCCGCACCACGGCGTTAAAAAAGCGGTCGCGCTCCGCCACGTAAATGGGGTTGGAATGGTCAGCAATCGGGTCGCCATACTCCCGCGCGCCGAGAAACGTCCACAACTGGGCGTCGAAGCCTTTGAGTGAAATCGGGCGCCACCACTTGGGTTTGGTCTTGTTGATTTCACGCGTCAGGAACTGAGGCGCTTGCGATAGAAACAACAATGCGCCAATCATCGCAACAATAGAAAATATAAGTGGAAGCGCCATGTTTTCCCGCGCCGTACCAAACTGCCCTGCGCTATAGAAAAACAGGCTAAACATGCCCACGATACCATACGAAACAACTAATGCGACGTCAAACCGCCAGAAAAATGAGCCAAATGTAATGCTGACCGCGAGTGCGAATACGGTGAGAATCATTTGAAAGAGCAACACGCTAAATACATCATAAGGGCTGACCCCGCCCATACAAAACGTCACGCTCATCACCGGCGCCATGCCAATGAGAATGACCAGAACGACGATAAACGCGGAACTGATTTTAGATAGGATGTAATCCATCGGATGCGTAGCGGAAGTCAATACTAAATCCAGCGTCCCTGCTTCGCGTTCCTGTGAAATCGCGGACACGCCAATCACGGGCACGAACAACACCAGGCCGATCATGCTCACAAAGCGGTAAATATTAATTAGCTGCGGCGTTAACACCGAGATCGTGTCGAGGTTATATTTGACGCCCGCCATGCTGTTATAGGCAGCAGCGAACGACGCGGAAATTACGATCAATGACAGCCCGAAAATCCAATACGTCTGCGGTTTTCTCAAAGACACTTGCAGCTGATGGTGCAGTAGAGCGCGCGTTCGCCCTCCCCAAAACAAATACCATAAAACATGTTGGTATGGCGCACCCCCGCTTTGCATTAAAAGCCCTCCCTCGCGAGAGGCAAAGACGCCAATCAGAACCAATGCGGGGATCATCAGAAACGGCAAAGAGACGGCAAGATAAATAGTCACGTTATATTGGCCCAATTCTCTAAAAACAAACTCACCTATTCAAACCAAAGCGCAAATGTTGCTGAATAATCCCCTGATGAAATTGTTTGAATCCCTTATCTCATGCGGCGCCCCAAAAATCAAGACAAGTATCAATTTGTAAATATAATACAAAAAACATTCGATTGACTCTATTCAAACCCGAAAATTTATGTTTACCTTTTAGCGTATCTATTATTTGTATTATCAATGCTCTGAATCGGGAGGAATTAAATGAAACGCAAAGGGTTCACACTGATCGAGTTGCTGATTGTAGTCGCCATTATCGGTATACTCGCCGCGATTGCCGTACCCAATTTTCTCAACGCACAAATTCGGGCCAAAGTCGCCAAATGCGAGTCAGAAATGCGCACGTGGTTAGACATCTACCAGATGTACCGGCTGGATACAGGCCAGTTCCCGCCACACGCGCCCGGACACCCATTGTGGCAGAACAAATATATGACCACGCCAGTATCGTATATCGGAACGCCGCCGCTCGACCCATTTCAAGCGACCGATACAAAAGAGGCGAATTTGTTTCAATGGAGCCACGGTTCATACCATGCTGATTATTTCGGCAACGGCGGCGTGTCTCCCAACCGTTTGATCCAGTCTGAATCGTTATTCGCTCATGCAAAACAAGGAAAAATTATCGACCAGACATCCGACAATTTTCATATCGGCACCGTCTACTATATTTGGAGCATGGGGCCGGACTATGAACATGCGCCCAAGTCATTGTTTGACATCTATGAAGCCACAAATGGCTTGACCAGTTACGGCGACATCGTAAAAGTGGGTAGTTAACGAAAATCCCTCCCGTTGAAATCAGCGAGAGGGATTTTTTATTCTTTACTGCGCTGTATTTTACCGCAGGGCGTGTGGTATAACGTCAGTATTGAATTGGGGAGAAGGAGACATGCTTACTGAGATTACGGAACGAGAGTTGTATAATCGTATCCGTCAGCCGTTTCAATCTTTGCGAAGCGACCCCTCCCCTGCGCTTTTTGTTGACGTGTTAAAACGCTGTTATGAAGTCGTCGATTCATTTATCGCCTCTCTCACCAAAATCAGCGTCATTCAAAACATCGCCTGCTGCAAAGGCTGTTCCTACTGCTGCAGCCTCCCTGTTCACGCGCATAGTTACGAGATCATCGCCATTGCAGAGCACATCAAACAAACTTGGAGCAAAGGCGAAATTTCCGCGCTGAAACGGCGCATCAAACATTACATCGAACACTCGGAGTTTGGTCGTCCGTTTAATGAAAACACCGAGCTGGTTTTCTGCCCGCTATTACGTAAAGGCTCATGTTCAATCCATCCCTTGCGTCCAATCAATTGCCAGGCCCATCACTCCTCGGATGTGTCTGACTGTATCAAAGCCATGAACGGCTTGCCTTCGATTATTGATTTTAATTCGCTTGTCAGTGATTTATACAAAATCGAATATGACGCGATCCATTCGCTTTTCACGGAATGGGATTGGGACGTCAGCCAGCAAAATCTCACGTTAGGATTAAAACGCGCGCTTGAGCAAAAGAATTCGACCGAGCGCTACTTGAGCGGCGAGCGCCTGTTTATCGGAAAATAACCGACAACCGATCTCATGTCTTCCGAACCAACGCCCCCTTTTATACGACAAAATTGTGTATAATTCTTGAAACAACTATTTTTAGGGCAACAATGTCAGATACCCAAACACCCAACACAAAGCATTCTGCGCTCAAAGAACAGCTCGAACAAATGAGCGTTGAAGAATTCGAACGCTTGCAACAACTCGCCAACCTGGGAGAACTGGTCGGCGGCTTCGCGCATGAGTTGCGCAATCCGGTTGCGGGAATCCGCGCCGCGCTGCAAACGCTATCGCGGGGCGTAGGGGAAGATAACCCCCAATATGAAATTTATCAGGAAGTTTGCTCGGCGGCGAACCGCCTGGACGGTTTAGTCAGCAGCCTGCTTTCATTCGCGCGCATGGGCAAATCGTCTACTCACCCCATCAACGTCAATGACGCTGTGCGCGAAGCGGTCCGTCTCTTTGAACAAGACCAGAGCAACGCCGGAAAAACCCACATTGAACTCGCAGAGAATTTGCCTTTATTGAACGCTGACATTCGCTTGCTTCAACAGGTTGTTCTCAATTTACTCAATAACGCACAGCAGGCGACAAAAGGGAAATTAGAACTGGCCGTCTCGACCCAATATCAGCCGCCGAACTCGATCTCAGACGTTGGCCCCAACCACGCAATGGCCCTACACCGCTGTCAACACGGCGTCATCCAAGTTCGCATCAGCGACAATGGGCCTGGCGTAAACGAGCCGGATATCGAAGCCGTTTTTAAACCCTTCTTCACCACCAAAGAAAACGGCGCCGGGCTGGGGCTCTCAATTTCACACCGCATCATACAAGAGCACCACGGTTGTTTGTTCTACCGCAATAACCCTGACCAGGGAACAACATTCGTCGCATGTTTGCCGCTGACAGACCCGAGTCTGAAAAACTGCACGGGGAGTTGCGCCTGATGTCTGCCGCTGCAAACGCCAACCTTCTCATTGTCGATGATGAACAATTAATCCGCTGGTCTCTGCAAAACGACCTCTCTCTTGCTGGATACGCCGTGAGAGCGGTCGGCTCCGGCGAAGAGGCGCTGCGCGAAATCGAAACGCAAGAACCGGACTTGATGATTCTGGACAATAAGATGCCCGGCATGAGCGGTCAGGAAGTGTTAGAGATTCTCCAACGCCGGGGCGCGGGCTGCGTCGTCATTATGCTGTCGGCTTTGGATGATCTTGAACACGCAGTCGCCGCCGTACGAGCGGGCGCCATTGATTATGTCGCCAAACCGTTCGACCTGGATGATATTCTGGTGCGCATCGAAAAAGCGCTGCAGCACCGTTCCCTGCAATCCGAAGTTACAAGCCACCGTACGGTGCAAGCACAGCGCGACGGGCTTGAGGACGTGGTCGCGGTTGGGCCAGCCATGCAAGAAGTCATCAACACCCTTTCGCAGATCGCCAGCCACGGCTCCAGCACGGTTTTACTGCGCGGCGAAACCGGCGTTGGAAAAGACCTCATGGCGAAAGCGATTCATCGCTTAAGCCCGCGCAAAGGCAAACCCTTTGTTGAAATTAACTGTCCGTCGTTTCCCAGCCCGTTATTAGAAAGCGAACTGTTTGGCCATGAACGCGGCGCGTATACCGACGCGCGAACCACAAAAAGAGGGTTGTTAGAATTGGCCAACCAAGGCACATTGTTTCTCAATGAAATTGCCGAAATCAATCCAGTCGTGCAAACCAAACTCTTGCAATTTTTAGAGCACAAAGTGTTTCGGCGCATAGGCGGTACGCAGGAACGGACCGTGGACGCGCGCATCGTCACCGCGACCAACCAGCCATTAGAACAAGCGGTAGAAGATGGAACATTTCGCCGGGACTTATACTATCGTCTGAATGTTATCCCGATTCATATTCCTCCCCTGCGAAAACGCCCGGAAGACATCTCGGCGCTCATTGAACATTTTTTAGAACTCTTTCGTAATGAGTTTTCAAAATCCCGGCTGGAGATTGAACCCATTGCTCTGCAACGGCTGCAAAACTATAACTGGCCGGGCAATGTGCGCGAACTCAAAAATGCGCTCGAACGCATGGTGCTCTTGACCAAAGACTCTATCATTCGCGAGAAACATTTGCCCGAAGCGCTCTTGCATCAATCCGCCATCGAAAACGCTAACGCATCCGGGAACTCGCCATTGGTCGAGCAGGAAAAACGGATGATTCTTGAAGCGCTGCATGAAGCGGAATGGAACCAAAGCCTGGCAGCCCGTCAACTGAGAATTTCACGCGACACCCTACGCTATCGGATCAAAAAATACGGCATTAAAACTTCGCTGCCGCCTTCCATTCATCAATAGTATTTGTGAAAGAAACTCACGGACAAAAAAAAGGCGGTCTCAACGAGACCGCCTTTCAATAATGTCATGCGATAATTCTAAGATTTAATACAGTTCCCAAACGTCAACGTCTGAACCTGACAAGAACAACTCGCCATACGATAATTCCGTGTGCGGACGACCGTTCCAAGCCAATTGGGTTTTGCGCCCGCCGTCGTCATCATCATTGACGGCGATGTCAAAGCCCATTGGGTTTTGCATTTCAAACATGGTATCTTTGGGGATGGAATATTCAACGACATAGCCAGTCGCGGTGGTTGTTGTGGCGGCAAACCATTCGCCGTCTTCACCAAAGACCGCGCCGCTGGCTTCTGCGGAACGCACCGCGCCATTGGGAGTCATAACAAATTGGCCTTCCCAAAGGTTGCCAGTTTTTCCTCCGCTGCCATTGTCATCGCTGGCGTCGGTATCCAAAAACATTTCGACGCTATCGTCCGTCCAGGTTTCACCGTCAACGGAACCTGCTGCGGCGGCATCGGTAGAAATCACATCGTCGGTAACATCAACCGCGATATAAAGTTTATCGTTGGTATGAACCACCCAGGCCGACCAATCGTGGTCGCCGGGAAGCCATTCATCAATACCACTATAATTGCCCGTATACGGATTGATCTGAATTTCGGGCGCATCGCCGTATTCACCAGCGCCAATCACGCCGTCAACCGTCGGAGCGGATGTGACGAGCGGAGCGGTATAAGAACGCGGCCCCAGGATCAAGTTTCCATAAGTCGCTTCATGATGTGTAGCGCCAGCCCAGACGTACTGGTTATCCAATGCGTCGCCATCGTCATCATCATTAACGGACAGATCAAAACCGATCACGTCGCCTGGTTGAGGGTTCCCCAACAGGTCTAGTGAAATGCGATACTCATAATTCAACCGACCGCTTCCATCAACTTCACACACGCCATACCAAGGCGCAGAAGGACCAAAACCAGGGTCGCCCGCCTCGGCTTCGCGATAGGCGTTATTGGCGGTTACGACATACTGGCCGCCCGTGCTCCACCCTTCGGGTTTGTCGCCAGCGGTGTCACGAGCATCAAAATTGCTGTTGTCGCCGTCAACAAATACTTCTGTGCTGTCGTCAAGCCAAGTCTCTCCATTTTGCGAACCGGCTGTTGCACTATCATTGAAAATCGAGTCATCGACAACAATGAAACCTACATACAGATAGTCGCTGTCATAGCCAACAAACACCTGCACGTCGATATCAGTATTATCGAGAGGGCCGAACCCACCATTACCGATATTCGCGCCTTCAATGTAATCTTCTAACGTATCATTGAAACGCATAACCCAGTACGAACTGGTGTTTTCAGCGCCTCCAGCATACAGCCACGATTCACTACCAGCCAAATCAATCAGCCCATCAATCACGGGTGGTTCTGGCAACGGCATCGCGACCCGGGTTTTCGTGTCATCCAACGTCGAACGGTCTGCAAATACGACTCCGACGAACAGAAAACAGCACATCAAACTCACAAACAATTTTTTCATTAGCAATCCTCCCAAGTTAAATAGATGCTTCAATCTAGTAGAGTGACCGTCAAGTTTTGTCGGGTAAGTAATCTGCGAGATATTATTCCATGTTTCATCTGTGTCATTGCGAGCGAAGCGAAGCAATCTCGCTTTTCGATGAATGAGATTGCCGCGTCGGCCTGCGGCCTCCTCGCAATTGTCTGTTGAAAATAGGCTATAACTATACTGTTGGAAATGAAGATTTCTGAAGAGCGGGTGGTGGAGCGCAAAGTGCTCCAACCGCCGCTCTTCAGAAGGGCGTCCAGGCGACCGTCT
>JAVCCE010000041.1 GCA_030765645.1 Candidatus Hinthialibacter antarcticus
CTTAAGGGGTGGCAAGGGCAAGGCGTCGCGAAGCGACGGCAGCCCTTGAGATATTGCTTGAATGTATCGCTTTGTTTGTGCTGTTCTGAGATCCCCCCTGGCGCTTTCAGCGCCGTCCCCCCTTAAAAAGGGGGGGGGCTACGAGCCTGAAGTCAATGACATTGGCTTCAGTGCGGGCTTTTAAGCCCTTATGCACAGGCGCTCCCAGAGTTCCACCTATGCCTGATTGGTTCGTCAATTTTTGATACGCCGGAGCCCGTTTCTGAATCAAAATCATGCCCATCCATCAATGTAGGTACTCACTTACCGGATGAACCTTTTTTATTATTTCACAACCCATGACCTCTGCGCTCATTGCAATACAATAGACCTTCATACCTGCAACAACATATAAGGAATTTTCAATGACAAAGAAACGCGTTTTTTCCGGCATTCGCCCGACAGGCGAAATTCACCTGGGCAACTATTTCGGCGCACTGCGCAATTGGGTCGATTTGACTGATGCGTATAACTGCATCTATTGCGTCGTCGATTACCACGCCATCACCACTCCGTTCGACGCGAAAGACATGCCCCAAACCGTGTTCAACAGCATGGCGTCTCTGATGGCGATTGGCTTGTCGCCTGACAACTGCTCGCTGGTGGTGCAATCTGACATTAAAGAACACACCGAACTGGCGTGGATTCTCTCCTGCATCGCGCCGTTGGGCCAGATGGAGCGCATGACCCAGTTCAAAGAAAAATCCAACCAGTCGCCGGAACATATAAACCTTGGTTTGTTGTCATACCCCGCGTTGATGGCGTCTGACATCGTGGTCTACCGCGCCGAGGCCGTCCCGGTGGGCGACGACCAGATTCAGCATCTCGAATTGACCCGCGACCTGACCCGTAAATTCAATAACGCTTACGGCGAGTTTTTCCCTGACCCGGAGCCGATCTTATCGAAGACCCCGCGTTTGATGGGCCTCGACGGCAAGTCCAAAATGAGCAAATCATTGGGCAATCACATCTCGTTATTTGAAGAGCCGGAAACGCTCAACAAAAAAGTGATGACCGCCGTCACCGACGAAAACCGCAAACGCCGCACCGACCCGGGCGACCCCGATATCTGCAACATCTTCGCCCTGCATAACATCTTTTCAGCGAAAGAAGAAATTGAGACAATCAATACCGAATGCCGCAGCGCGGGCATCGGCTGCGTCGATTGCAAGAAGATGTTGCTCAAGCAGGTGGAGCCGTTTATTGAACCATTCCGCACGAAGTACAATGAGTTGCAAGCCAAGCCAGACGAAGTGAAGACAGCTTACGCAGAAGGCGCGGCCAAATCGCGTCCGTTGGCGCAAGAAACCATCGCCGGCGTCAAAGACCGCATGGGCCTGGGTCGGCATACGCTTTGATTCACAAAATTTCGGGAAGAATAGAATCACAATAGCCAACGCGGTCCGCGCTACGAGTTCTTATTGATTCAATTGGGAGGCCAATATGAAATTGATTCTCACAACGATTATTGCATCCATCACTTTACTGATTTCAACCGCTCCGGCTCTCGCCGCTGAGTGGGAAGAAGGCAAGTACCCCTACGAAATCGTGGCGGAACTCGACCAGGCGCCGGGCAACATCACCGTCACACCCGACGGGCGCATCCTGTTTAGCATGATGCAGTTTTTTGAAACCAATCTACGCACCGGTGAATGGAAAGACGGCAAGATTGTACCGTTCCCTGATAATCAATGGGCCATCGGCGGCGCTAAGAATGCGATCTCTCACGACACCACCCTGGGCATTCAATCTGACCCGCAAGGCATCGTCTGGATTCTCGATAACGCAGAGCGCGGACAAACCCAGCAAAAACTGATCGCCTGGGATACGCGCACGGACACGCTGCACAAAATCATTTACCTGTGCGCTCCCGTGGTTGTTGAAGGTTCATTTTTGAACGATCTTTCCGTTGATACTACGCACAATAAGATTTTTCTCTCAGACACAGCAGGCGACAAAGCCGCGCTGGTTGTGGTGGATATCAAAACAGGCCATGCGCGCCGCGTACTCGAAGGCCACAAGAGCGTCTTGCCGGAAGACATCGACCTGGTGATCGACGGGCGCGCCTGCGCCAGCCTCGACCCCAGCGGCAACCCGGTGCGCCCCCGCGTAGCCGTCAATGGGCTTGCGCTCGGCCCGAAGAACGAATGGCTCTACTACGGCCCGTTTTCTTCGCACAGTATGTACCGTATCCGCGTCGCCGATTTATTGGATGAATCATTGACCAACGGCGCGTTATCAAAACGGGTGGAACGCTATAGCGAGAAGCCGCTGAGCGACGGCATGGGGACCGATTCGGAGGGCAACATCTATCTGACCAGCATCAGCGATAACGCGGTGGGCGTCATCACCCCCGACCGCAAGTATAAAGTCTTGTTCAAAGACGACGCCGTGGTGCACTGGCCAGACGGCATGAGCTACGGCCCTGACGGGTATATGTATATCGTCGCCAACCAACTGCACCTCACCCCGCGCATGAACGCGGGCGTGATGGAAGCCAAGCCGCCCTATTATATCATCCGCTTTAAAGCGCTGGCGCCGGGAACCATCGGACGCTAAGCAAAAGAGAATCGCGAATCATTATCGAACAATTGATTAAGCGCGTCGGGAGAACCTCCCCGGCGCGTTTTTTATTGATACCGGTTCATGCTTCCCTTGAATCAGTATTTCCGTTTTTCATTTTGTTATAAAAGCGAAAGTCCAACGAACGTCTTCCAGCGCCGACAATGAACAAAAACAATGAACCAAGCAACATACAAAAGTCCGTACGCGCCTCATGCGCCATGCTCCAGAAACCATACCGCTTCAGGCTTTTCAGTGAGAATATCCAGAACTCGCTGCCGAGTAGAATCGGGAGTTTGGTTGAGAAGATGGCGACGCACATAATCAACATGAGAACCAAAGCCGCCGCGCGAGTGAATAGCCCCAGAAGAAGCAGCGCCCCGCAGAGTATCTCCATCCCGCCGACGAACGGCCCCATGATCTCCGGCAGGGGGATGCCGATCTTCACAAACCGCCCCGCTCCAACAGAATCTGCATACAAAAACTTCTGAATGCCTTCCGAAAGAAATACGCTTCCGACCATCACCCTGATTATGATGGTTGATGCGGCGTCATTGGTTTTTAGGATTGTTTTCAGACGGTTCATTGCATCCTCCCCTTTAAATCATTATGTCACCAAAAATGACTTATGCTTTAGAAATAAAAATGGGAGAGTCGATTTCAACTCTCCCATTGGTTGCCAGAATTCAATTGTGCGTTTGGCTTACCCGAACATGCTCCAGGCGACCACGCGCATCTGGTCTTTAAAGGTCACGCCTTCGCCAATGGTGATGGTCGGCTCAAAGCCGGAGTGCATCTTACAATCAGTGCAGCGCGGGTCTTTACCGGGGCCGAGGCTGTCCCAGTCGGTTTGTTCCATCAGTTCGTCGAAGGTCTCGTAATATTTATCGCGAAGCACATAACAGGGGCCTTGCCACCCTTTCACCGTCATGTTGGGGCTGGCGAACGGCGAACAGGCCAAGTCGCGCTTGCCCTGCAAAAAGTCAGTATAGATCGGCGAATTGTTGAATTTATATTTGCTGACGCGCTTGTTGTCGGAGAAGATTTTTTGGAACACTTCTTCCATCTGCTGACGACGCAAGCCCGCTTTGCCTTTGTCGCCTTCTTGCGGATACGCGCCGGAGATCAGCATACCGTCGACGCCCTTTTGATGCAGATACTGCATCATATCGACAATCTCGTCAGCGTTGGTTCCATTAAAGACGGTGGTGTTGGTCGAAACGCGATAGCCGCGCACTTTGGCTTCGTCGATGATTTCCGCCACTTTTTTAAAGACGCCGGGTTGATCGACCGCCCAGTCGTGGGTTTCTTCGAGACCGTCGAGGTGAATGCTGAGCGAGAGCCGGTCATGGGGCGGGATGCGGTCCCAGTATTTGTCCATGAACATGGCGTTGGTGCAAAGGTAGATATACTTCTTGCGCTTGATGAGCTCTTGAATGAGTTCATCGACCTTTTTGTACACCAGCGGTTCGCCGCCGCACACCGAGACAATCGGAGCGCCGCATTCGTCGACCGCGTTGAGGCACTCTTCCACCGTCAGGTCTTTGGGTTTTTCGCGGTGGTATTCTTCAATGCGCCCGCAACCGACGCAATCCAGGTTGCAGCGTAATGTGGGTTCTAACATCGTCACCAGCGGAAAGCGCTTGCGGCCTTTCATGCGCTGCTGGATCAGGTATTTCACGACCGTCGTATACAGCACCAACGGAAATCTCACGCGGTATCCTCCAATAAGGGGTTAGCCAGTATGCAAGCCGAAAGTTTACTCGAACGGGTATTTTTCGCAACCGGCGGGAGACGCGGCGAGTACGCGCCTATCTCCAGAGAACTAGGTAATCTAAGCAAGATGAAGTGTGGGCATCAATGGGAAAATATCAGAGCGCACCCTTTCGCGTTGTCCTGAACCTCTGCCCGGAACGGCCATGCAGAAAATTGCGCTATTTTATTCAGGCTTGTGACTGGGAGCCCCAATTTTTAAGGGGGGGGGGGAAGGCGCGATCGCGCCAGGGGGGATTTCGATTTTTGCATAGGATTTGCAATAACGGGCAATTCAGTCATAGGGTGAGTCGCGCTTTATAAAGGTGGGTCAAACTTGACCCGCCCTACAATACTTTAGTGCTCGGTCAGATTAAATATACAGCCCTGTTTTTAATCCCCCCAAGTTTTAATGAAACCAATATCGTTGCGGTCAATGCCCCTTTGAAAAAAGGGGGGGGGTGGCGCTGTAGGCGCCGGAGGGGATTTTGATTTTTGCATAGGATTTGCAATAACGGGCAATTCAGTCGTAGGGGGAGTCGCGCTTTATAAAGGCGGGTCGAACTTGACCCGCCCTACACTAAAATCCTTTTAACTCTTTGTATTGGCCCAGCGCCATCAGCGGGAAGTAATTTCGATAGCCGGTGTAGCGCAGGTAGAAGACCTTAGGGAAGCCGGTCCCGGTAAATTCGACTTCGTCCCAGTCGCCGCTTTCTTTCTGGCGTTTGAGCAAGAAATTGATGCCGCGTTCGACAGAGTCATGCTCAACGTATCCAGCGCCCATCAGCCCCATCACCGCCCATGCGGTTTGTTCAGGGGTTGAAGGGCCTGAGCCGCGCAGACTGGGGTTGGCGTAGGTTTCGCAGGTCTCGCCCCATCCGCCGTCTTCGAGTTGATAGTTCAGCAGCCACTCGACGCCGCGTTTGACCGCCGGGTCGTCAGGCGAAATACCAATCTGGCTGAATCCAACCAGCGCCTGCCAGGTTCCATAAATATAATTGACGCCCCAACGCCCATACCATGAGCCGTCCGGTTCTTGTTGTTTGCGCATGTATTTGACTGCGCGGGCTGCGGGCGAAAAAGTCTGGTCGTAACCGAATTCGCCCAGCATTTCTAACACGCGTCCTGTGATGTCGGCGCAGCTGGGGTCCAACAACGCGTTGTGGTCGGCGAAGGGAATCAGGTTCAACACTTCTTTGTTGTTATCAACGTCGAACGCCCCCCAGCCGCCGTCGGAACTCTGCATTGACAGCAGCCAATCAAAAGCGCGTTTAACGCAAGCCTGGCGGCGCTGGTCGTCGGGGATGCGGACGCCGTTCAACGCCATCAAAATCTTGGCGGTATCGTCGGTGTCGGGATAATAATCGTTGTCAAATTCAAACGCCCAGCCGCTGGCGGGGCCGTAGGGGTTCTTGATCTGCCAGTCGCCGCGGATGGTGACTTCCTGATTGATGAGCCAATCAGCCGCTTTCACGACTTTGGGGTGATTCACTGGGGCGCCCGATTGTTCAAAGGCGCGCACCACCATGCCCGTGTCCCAAACCGGCGAGAAGCACGGTTGGAACCAGAGGCGGTCTTCGAGTTCGACCTTGAGCGCCATGAATTCATCGTAGGCGTTCTGGAAGGTGGGGTGATCGTGGTCGTAACCCAGGCAATCGAGTGCGATGACGGTATTGAGCATCGCGGGGTAAATCGCCGCAAGCCCGCCGCCCCGGCTCATGTGTTCGAGCATCCAGTTTTCAGCGCGGCGTAACGCCTCACGCCGGGTGAATGGCGCGATGAAGCGCTCTGAACGCTTATAGATTGCGTCAATGGTGAAGAAAAACGTGCGCCATGAAAAGGTGTCGCGCAATGACTTGCTGGTAATGCGCTTGCCCCACCAGTTGCTGACATCCACGGTTGCGGGCGGCTGCTTAATTGGTTGACGCGCCCAGATGATGCTAAGCGGCACCACAATGGCGCGTGACCAGGAAGAAATTTCGTAAATATTAAAATAAAACGACGTGGGCAAGAACATCAGTTCGGGCGGCATGGAGACCAGTTGGTTCCAGGGGTATTCTCCAAACAAGCCCAGATAGAAACGCGTATAGCTATTGACTTCATGCAGCCCGCCGAGGCGTAGGATGCACTCTTCGGCTTTGATATAGGCTTCGCTGGTTTTATCAACGCCCGCCAGTTGCATGGCGAAGGCGCATTTTACGGTAATGTTAAGTTCGCTGGGGCCGCCGTGATAGATGTTCCAGCCGCCGTCTTCGAGCTGGGTGTCGAGAATCCAGCGGATGGATTTCTCTTGCAAATCAAGGTCAACTTTATCAATGTAATGAGCGAGGAAGAGATAATCAGCCACTAACGAAGAGTCAGCTTCGAGATCAAAGCACCAATACCCGGCGCTTTTTTGGACCGAAAGTAAGTAGTCTTGAGCGGAATTGATGGATTGTGTTATCCATTGCGCCCGATTCCCAGGTGTCGTAGGGCCTGATGAGGAAGAGGCGTATGTGACCATTCGCGAGAGAACTCCTTATCTCTACATAATTCAGCATCATAAAGGAAAGCAATAAAGCAATTTACTCAAATTTATCATAATTGACAAGCCAAAGATGAAAGAAAAACGAGGCATTTTGATGGTTTAAAATCTTTTCGGATTGCTGAAAACTCAATTTTTATTAGAAAATGTGACCTTTTTCTTCTCTAACATTGATTTCTGGATTGTTTTTATGAAAGAATCCCTGAATAGATTCTACAAATATTACGGCCCATACGCTATTGGAGATAAAACATGCGGCGCATAATTTTTAGCTTATTTGTAATCATTCTGCCTCTATTTACTGCTACAGCGTTAGAACCTGAGGTTGAATCGAGAAACAAAGCGGAACGCGAAGAATGGTTTATGGACGCGGGGCTTGGCCTATTCATCCATTGGAGTCTGGACAGCCAGATTGGCTCCGTCATCAGTCATTCGATGGTTGGCGCGTCTGAAGAATACCTGAACCGCTACATCAACGAATTGCCTCAATCGTTTAATCCCACAAAATTCGATGCCGAAGAATGGGCGATTCTCGCCAAACTGGCGGGATTTCAATATGTCATGTTCACAACCAAGCATCACTCAGGGTTTTGTATGTTTGACACCAAAACAACGCCATTCAATATTATGAACACGCCCTACGGAGACGATGTCACCGCCGATATCGTCAAAGCGTTTCGCAAACACGGCATCGCTGTCGGTTTTTATTATTCGCCGGATGATTTCTACTTCCTGCATCAACAGGGGACGCCGATTTCACGGCGCCGCCCAGGCGTTGCCCCGCACGAAAACCCTGATTTGTTGAAGTATGACCAGGCGCAGCTGCGTGAACTACTCACGAATTACGGCCCGATTGATCTGCTGTTTCTTGACGGCCCCGTTTTAGGCCTAACCGACCTGTGTTGGGACCTGCAGCCCGATACGATTATCACACGCGGCGCGATGCAAACGCCGGAACAACACATCCCAAAGCAACCCATCCCCGGCCCGTGGGAAGCCTGTCTGACCATGGGCACGCAATGGCAATATAAACCCACCAATGAGGAGTATAAATCCGGGACGCTTTCGATTGAAATTCTGATCGAAACCCGCGCCAAAGGCGGCAACCTGCTCTATAACATCGGCCCCAAACCCAATGGGGAGATTCCAGAAGAACAAGAAGCGCTCATGCGTGAATTGGCTTTATGGAATTTTGTGAATGAAGAAGCGGTGTTTAACATACGCCCCTGGGTGGTCACCAACGAAGGCGATATCTGGTTTACGAAAAAGAAAGATGAAGACACCGTCTACGCCATCGTCACCAAGACGCCCTGGAAATATGGAGAGAAGAAAACATTTTCGCTGAAGTCGGTCAAAGCGACGGACGAGACCGTGGTCAGCGTATTAGGGCAGAATAGCGAAGTGTTAGAATATCAGCCAGACGTGATTCCGAAAACAGAATGGAGCCAGGACGAAGACGGCCTCCACATCAGCGCCTATCGCGCGCAACGCTTATACAACGATAAAAAATGGCCGAACCCGGTTGTGCTTAAAATCACCAATGCTGAAGCGGTGGAGTAGAAATTTGACTTGAGGGATAGCGCGGGTATATCTCTGTTCGCTTCGGTGCGGGCTTTCAAGCTCTTTGCACAGGCGCTCCCAGAGATACGCATGCGCCATCAGTAGAAATTCTTTAGTCTGTTGAATTGCTGTATTGCGAACTTGGGGTTAATTTTTTCTTGCGATGATTTCGATTTCGTCGAGGATCATTTTGATGAATTAAACTCAACTAATTTGCCCCAATCAATCACTCCATCAGTGCAAAACTCTTGTGAGAACTCTAAGGTAAACTGGTTTATAACTTTTGCATAAGCTTTTGCAAATTGATCGTTGCGGCGCTTCGCTTTATCGCCCAAGGGCTCGATGATTTTCGTGTAGAGATTTTCGTCGCCGGAGATGAATTCCCAGAAGGCTTGCCCGCAGAACTTGAAGTAACCGCCTTTTCTATATCCAGGATGAGAACGGCCATAACAACAGCCATTGATGGCAACAATTTCTTGCTGGGGATTATTGGTATGATATATTTTTTTGGCGTGTTCAAAATCATCAATCATATTTCGAATTTGCCCGCTGTTCCCCCAATTTGGGCCTGACTTGATTGAAACCACATAGCGTTTGCCGTCGCGGTCCATTTCGAGGTCAATTCCCTGACTGCTTGATTTTCGACCACCGCTTGTTTCACTAACGAAAATCGCAAGTTGTTCAAGAAATTCTCCAAAGATGGTTTCTTCTTGCGACGACAACCGCGCATCAAGAATGGTACGGACAAGGTCACTGGCTTGGAGGATGTTTTTTGCTTTAAACAGGTAGGGATTTTTGCGTTTTAATACGTCATTTAATTTTAGTTTTTCTAAACTCAGCAAACGCCGCTGATGAAAATCGCCGATGTTGCCAGATATAAACTCACGTATTTTTTTATGCAAATCATCCATGATTAAATCAGCGTAAGTTGACCGTTGCGTTTGATGGATTTCTTAACCATTGAAAAATAATCATCGCGAATCTCGATGCCAACAGAATTGCGCTGAAGGCGGTTTGCGACTCGTAATGTAGTGCCCGAACCCATAAAAGGGTCTAAAACCCAGTCATCTTCTTGCGTGAATAATTCAACAAAAAATTCAGGCAATGTTTCGGGGAAAGTTGCGCTATGGTTTTTATTAGCGCACTCCGTCGCCAGGTGAAGCACATTGGTGGGGTAAACGCGGTCGCGGTTCACCCAATTGGAGATGTTCTTACCGAACCCGCTTTCGACTTTTGACTCATCGCGGGTTTTGTCTGTTTCGCTCAAATTTTTCAAGCGTGTTTTTGACCAATCTCCAATTGGAACCATTACCTTTTCTTGATACATATTAAATTTCTTTGACTTATTAAACTGAATCAGTCTCTCCCAAGAATCGCGAAAACGGTTCGGCCATTTTCCTGGATAGCAGTTTTTTTTGTGCCAGACAAACTCTTCCGTCCAGAGCCAGCCGCGCTTGCGCATCTCTAAAATTATTTCAATCACATAGGTGTGTCGTTCTCCATTCGAGACCCGCTCTTTGATGTTGAGCACAAAGGTACCGTCGGGTTTCAACACACGGAACAACTCATCCGCAATGGGCATAAACCAGTCTTTGTATTGATTTGGAGGAATACCGCCGTATGTGGCTTTACGCGCATCAGCGTAAGGTGGGGAGGTAAATATCAGATCAATTGATTCATCGTCAAGTTTGTTCAGTTTATCCTTGCAGTCGCCATGATATAACTGAATATCCAAGTCCATGATTGTATATGACTCGCTACTTTTTTATGATGTCTTCAGGATTGATTGAATTATATCAATGGCTAAACAAAAGTACAATAACTATCTAATTTTTTCTTGCGATGATTTCGATTTCGTCGAGGCGGAAGGGCATGACCTTTCCATCTTCAAGTTGGACGTTGATGGTATTGCGGACATAGTTTAAGTGTCCGGTCATGCCTGCGCCGTAGGGAGTCGAAACCTTCACGCCGGGTTTGGGAAACTCGCGGCGGGCGGAAACGTAATCATTGGTCTCATACGAAAGGCAACACATCAGGCGGCCGCATAAGCCGGAAATTTTGCTGGGGTTCAACGCCAGGTTCTGCTCTTTGGCCATGCGGATGGTAATTGGTTCAAATTTGCGCAAGAACCGTGAACAGCAGAGTTCCTGACCGCAGATGCCGAAGCCGCCGATTTTTTTGGCGCGGTCGCGGACGCCAATCTGGCGCATCTCGATGCGGGTGCGAAACTGGGCGGCCAAATCTTTGACCAGGTCGCGAAAATCAATGCGCTGTTCCGCCGTAAAATAAAAGCGCAGTTTCTTACAATCAAAGGTGCGTTCGACCGCCGCCAGCGCCATGTCCATATCGCGTTCGCGAACGCGGTCTAAGCCAAATTGATAGGCTTCGCGTTCGAGTTCGCGGTTATGTTTCACCACGTCAAAATCGTCGGCGGCTGCGGGCGAGACATAAAAAACCTCTTCTTCGGGCGGCAGTTCTTCTTCCCAAAGATAGGGGGCGGTTTTGATTTTTGCGAGTTCTTTGTCGCCTTCACACTCGACCAAACAAAATGTGCGCGGCTTTAACTCAGGAATATTATTGTCATCGCGAAAACGCGCTATCACGCGCTGGTCGCGTATTTTGACGTCAACTACATGCATGGCGTTCAGTTCGTTTCAAATTACAGAATTCGCTGTATCCTATTATGATTCAGGTATAAAATACTGACAATCATAAGATTTGCAACGGCGACGCCGCAAATAGACTCTCTGGAATGCCCCGGCGCCGCTGCTATAATTCTCCTTCTTCTTTGCATCGCGCAGAAATCCGTCGAATGAAAGTTGTGCGTTTTTTATGGTTTCGTATCAATCGAACCAATCGGCGTCCCCCTCAGCCGCTCCCGAAGGGCGCGTGTTGAAATATCATCTCACTTCGCTGGGATGCCCCAAAAATCTGGTCGAAAGCGAACAGATGATGGCTGAACTGGCCATCTCCGGCATGGTGTTGGTGCATGATCCCGAAGACGCCGATCTGCTGATCGTCAACACCTGCGGGTTTATCAACCCCGCCAAAGAAGAAAGCATCGAGGTCATTTTAGACTTAGCGGAAAGCAAACAGCGCAACCCCGGCCAGCGCCTGATGGTGGTGGGCTGTATGGTGCAGCGCTACCGCGAAGATATGCAGAAGGACATTCCCGAAGTCGATGCTTTTGTCGGCGTCGAAGACCGCGAGGCGTTTCTCACCCAAGCGTGGCAAGCGCTGGGCAGCAAGCCCATCAACGATCTACCGCCGCATTTGCCCTACCAGCCGCGTTTGTTGACCACCCCGCCCCACATGGCGTATCTGCGCATCTCGGACGGGTGTTTTCATACATGCAGTTTTTGCGCGATCCCCAAAATGCGGGGAACGCTGGTTTCGCGTTCGATTGAAGAGAACGTCGCCGAAGCCAAAGCGCTGGCGGCGGGCGGCGCCAAAGAGTTGGTGTTGATTTCACAAGACACCACCTCCTACGGCATCGACTTATACAAACGCCCCGCCATCACCGAACTGCTGGCTGAACTCGAAAAAATCGAAGGCGTCGAGTGGATCCGGCTGATGTATTTGTATCCACACCTGGTTGACCGCCGACTGGTCAGTTATTTCGCCCAAAGCGAGAAACTGGTTTCCTATATCGATATGCCGATTCAACACGCCCACCCGGACATGCTCGACGCAATGAAGCGCGGCTCGACCGACGTGCATATTCGCAAGGCCGTCGAAAATTTGCGCAACGTGCGTCCTGATTTGACCGCCCGCACCACGGCGATTGTCGGCTTCCCGGGAGAAAAAGCCCATCATTTTGACTATTTAATGCAAATGCTGGACGAATGCGACTTTGACCGCATCGGGGTCTTCCCTTACTCAGATGAAGACGGCACCCCGGCGGCGGATATGACCGAGAAAGTCTCGCAGCGCATCATCGACAAGCGCTGTCAAAAAGTGATCGACTGGGCCAGCGAGCGCCAGCGCAAGAAGAACGAACGCTTTCTGGGCGAATCGCTCAAGGTGTTGATCGACTCGAAAGACGTTGAGGGCGAAGGCTACTGGGGGCGCTATTACGGCCAGGCGCCGGACGTAGACGGACAAGTATTCGTTCGCGCACAAGACCTCACCGTCGGCGAATTTGCTTCAGTACGAATCCATGAGGCGGATGAAGACAATTTGTATGGATGCCTCAGCACGGAAGTTATACCCAATCAACCATGAAATCAGCCCGAATTAAACGACCGCCTGACTTATCGAACGCGACCTTCACGCAACGGTTCGCGTATTTTTTCGCATCGACCTTCTACACCGGCAGCCTGCCCGCGTCTGGAACCTGGGGCGCATTGGTGGCTTGGGCGCTGCATGTGTTTTTGTTCCCCGATGCGTTTACGCTCGAGAACGCCTGGCTGGGCGCGACCATTTTTCTCGTCGTGACTGCGTTTGGCTTCTGGTGTTCGGACGTCGTCGAAAAAATGACCGGCGACAAAGATGACTCGCGGGTGACCATCGACGAAGTCGCGGGCTATTACATGGCGGTGCTGTTCGTCCCGGCGGGGTTGGAATACACCATCCCGGCGTTTTGTCTGGCGCGGTTTTTTGACATCATCAAACCGCCGCCCGCCAACCAGTTACAGAACCTGCGCGGCGGCGCCGGGATCATGGTCGACGACCTCATCGCCAGCGTGTACGCCTTGATCTGCATCCATATCTATGTCGCAATGGGCTGGGGAGAGGCGGTCAGGAGCATCTTGACGCCTGTTTCGTACTAGAAGCCTCTTCGATAAAATTCGACCGCGACCATGAACGAAGACGCAACAAAACGTAAATACGAATTCCCGCCCTGGCGCGTTTCCCATTGCGTCTGGCTAATGGTTTGCTTGTTGGCGGCGGCAGTCTTTTTAGGGCGCACGCTGCATTTTGAAATTCAAGACTCCGAATGGTTGTTGTTTGAAATCGCTACCGATAATTTTTCTTTCCCCTGGAAGTTATTAATGAAATACCCGCTAATTTGCGGGCCAATGTTTGGCGACAGAGAGCCGATGACCGTGTATTACCTGGTCTATTGGCTGCACACGCGCCTGTTTGCGGTCAATCCGTTCTTTCATCAATTGGCGTTGGGCGCCTGGTGGGCGGCGGTATTCTGTTTTTTATTCATTTGGAACCGACGCGACGGACGAACTCTCGCGGGCGTAATCGCTGTGTTGTTGTTACTCAGCATGAACGCAGCGTGGAGCGTATTGCTCACAAAAAACACGTTAATACTTCTATGCCCATTGGTGTTTCAACTCCTTGCGCTGTATTCGTTGCGAAAGTCGGTTGAGAATTCTTCGGTATTTTCAGGGCTCCTCTTTTTGCTATCGCTGACCGCGGCGGCGTATGCTAATTGGCAAGTGCTGTTTACGTTCCCGTTCGTCGCGCTGGCATATGTTCTGTTTACCCAACACGGCAGCCGGATATCCAAAACGTCGTTAATGGTCTTCATGCTGATCGTCACCGCGGCGTTGTTTGCAACCAGTTCGGTATTCGCCCATCTCCCATCCTATTTTGATAAACTTCCCAGCCAGGGCGAATTGTTAAATAGTTTGGCTTATCCCGCCCAAGCGTTGTTTAGCCAGCGAGTCATCGTCGGCTTGACGTTGCTCGCAGTGACCATTGCGTTAGCGCGTTCCGGCGTCACGGGGTACATCGCCCTAGTGTTGAGCGCGCCCGCGATTGCGGCGATTTATTTCGCTTGTCGCTATTACAATATCCCGGTGTGGGCGGCGTATGCGCTGGGCATGGCGTTTTACGTCAACCTGCTATGGCTGACTCCCTGGCGACGCAGCCTTGCCGTTCCGCTAGCGTGGTTTTTGTTGTCGTTCATTCGCTGGTATCTATTTGTCGGCAGTGAATTTTTGCACCACGATATGGATGAACGTCTTTTGCTCAGCACCTGTTATCTGGAATCAGGCGTCGCGCTAGCGTGGTTGCTTGGCGTCACCTTATCGAATATCACTGCGCCTGGGTTTGCGTGCCTACTCAACATTCGCCTGCGTTTTCGTTACGCATGTCGCATGCTGGCAGCATTGCTGGTTGTCATTGCCTTGCCGATTGCGGTTATGAAAGCATTCGGCGACTTTGATCAAACCGTCGCCAAGTCCGAAGCCGCATACCACACGCCCTACAAATTGGCAATGCAAAAAATGGCGGCGGACATCCGGGCGACTAAAGGGATAGACCTGACCTCTTACCACGGAAAAGCAGGACGCTTGTTCCCGAAACAAGTCCAGCAAGAACTTTACTCTGATGCGATGAAAGACCTCGGCAATAAAATTACCCTCGAAGCGTATACGGGTCATACATACTTCCATGGACCGCGAGAAACCTATAGTGGAATTAACGTCGAAAATGCGACCCCGGCAGCGGGAACGGAACGCGACCCGTTCTTCATGCCGCAACAATGGCGTGGGGTGGAACTGAGTACCAAGGATGGCTACAACCCCGAGCCGCTGGCGGTAGTAACAAAACAGAACGAACCATTAACAACCTTGACGCCGTCAGCAACGGTGGTCGGACATGACAACTTCGTCATCACCGGGTGGGCGACAAGCGACGCATGGCAAAATGTCGGCGTCCTTACGCTGACCATGCATCAACATGACCGTGAGTTCTTATGGGACAAAATCGAATGGCAGGACAGCCACCCTGGCTCGAACACAAAGCGCTTCGTGATTGACGCGTATGACGCGACGATATTGCGTACGCCGGAGCATCTTTCGCAAACGATTGAGTTGAATTGGGGGTTGAATCCGATCGCCGGTTTTGAGGGGCCGGTCGAGGTAACGATTGACCACGCAACTCTTTATATTCCAAAACCCTAAATCTGTGTTATTGCACTTGGTCGGCAAGCGCCAGCGGGATATAATCCTCACTTGCTTATAGACGAAAAGATCTACGCGCCGATGGCTCAATTGGATAGAGCACCTGACTACGGATCAGGAGGTTGCAGGTTCGAATCCTGCTCGGCGCATTTTATTTTACTAGAGTTACGGTTTCCCTCCAAAACATGGTGTCATCACATAGTCATCAAATGGACGAAAAGTTGGATTTTGGCGACTTAGTTTTGATTTAAGTCGAATAACAGCAATTCACTGGTTTAGCAAATTACGAAGCCTTTTTTTATATACAACTAATATCTCGAATACGTCTATTCACCATTAAGATTATTAATATCCTCTTCCAACCGCTGTATTTCTTCCATTATTTCTTCCCACGATGGCGAATCTCCAAAAAACATAGGCATCATTTTTTTGTAGTCGCTACGGAGTTCAATTTTACCCTGATTGGTTGGCGTCAATTTGAAAGTTCCTACTTTAGCATCTTCATATTTCGCCCAAGCAACGTAGTAGAATTTACTCTTGAACCTAACTACATCCGATAATAATTTCAGGTCGTTTAGAGCATCTTTTTTTACGGGGCTCTTAGCCAAGCAGTACATATCATAGTAATGTCGTGAAAAATGTTGCGGCATAATGTCGGTACGATGAGCCTGCTGATGTAGGATTGTCGCCTTTTCCCAAAATGAGCGTTCGGCCTTTATCACTTTTACTGAGCATTGTGGATTTTCAAATACACGAGGGTAGTCTTCTGCTGAATAGGGTTGAATTTTATGATTTTCTGTAGGAACCCATGACGCGAGTGGGCCAATCTCCAATTTTATTTCAGGGCGCAGTGCTTTAAGATCGAAAGCCGCTGGATATTCGACATTGATTACTAATTCATCTTCTGTTGATACAGACGCATTGACGCTTGGAACCGATGCCATTCTTTCCTTCAAGTGTGGTTCAAACGTGCCAATCAGATAATTTTGCGCCTTTTGATTTACTTCTTGATTAAAACGGTTTTGTTGTGTGTTAGAGGGCTGATCGCTCCATGGATCGTTGTTTTCATCGTCATATCCTAATAGTTTCCAGTTCAAGACAAGGTCAATATCTTCAGAAAAACGCTCAATCAAATGATAAACTTTAGAAAGAGATGTTCCGCCTTTAAAAACAATATTATTGCCAAGTAATGACGAAGAAAATAACTTTTGCAATGTCCAGCACACCCAAAAATCCTTTTCAATAATGGCAGGATTCCAACCTCGAATAGATGCCGATGACTCAAAAATTTCCTTTCGTTCATTGTCTTTTAGCATGGCGACCTTATCCATTGATTTCCTCCCGACAGATACGTTTAAGAGCGTCATAGACCCACCCTGTCACCCCTTTTGTATCTTTGAGTATCAATGTTCGTTTATTTTTTGGTAACCAATTTCGCATTTGCTTCAAAACATGTTCATTCACATGGTTCTTTCCTATTTCTTTTAATCCTTGCACAAGGATGGCGCTAATTTCATGATTTAAAGCGGACTCTTTAAGAGATTGGTGTTTAAACAGAAGCGTGGTCTCACCTACCTGATATTTGCGATTGGGTCCATCTGAGAGATAAACAAATTTACTTGGTACTTGGGTTGAAATTCCCATGAGGTTTAAAGATACAGCACCACCGGGTTGAATTCGCCAACCAAACTTACGTTCTAATGCTCGCGCCACTTTGTGGATATCAGGCGGCATAGGTTTTTGAAGCAGATCGCTGTATCTTGGATAGTCGTAAATTCCCCGCAAGACTCTTCGAATCGTTCCTTCCTGGACAAGACGATGCAATACCCAATGGATAGTAGCCGTCTTAGCAATATCCACAAATTCAATCTGGGAAAAAGCCCATCCCCTACCATTACCGTAAACTCTACTAAGTATTATTTTTTCAGTTGTTTGCATGGAATTACCTTCGGATAGTTTCAAAGGAAAATATAGCATTTTTATTTTGAAAACACAATAGATTTTTCCATCATGTCTAGACTTCTCAAACGATGACGATTTACAAACATAAGAGTTATTTGTACCACCAGAAACAATTTCTCAAACTGTGATGAATTACACTCATGTAACCTTGGTTACATGAGTGTTTGTGTTGCGGCGGATTGCTCTCAAACTGTGATGAATTATACTCGATGCGATTGAAAGCCTATCACAAAAGCCGTTGTGGATTGCTCTCAAACTGCGATGGATTACACTCATGTAACCTTGGTTACATCACTGTTTGTGTTGCGGATTGCTCTCAAACTGTGATGAATTATACTCGCGTCAGCGGTGGTATTGACGAACTCGTACAAAAAACTCATGAACCATTGCTACCGCGCTTAATGAATGGGGAGTTAGTGGTATGAGTGAGCAAAAGATCGTCATCATTGCCGGTCCGAATGGAGCAGGTAAAACGACATTCGCGCAAGAATACCTGCCAAATGAAGCCGGGTGCCCCACATTCATCAATGCAGACCTGATCGCGTATGGGTTTTCTCCATTTCAACCAGAAGCCGCCGCAATCCGTGCAGGAAAGTTCATGCTGAATGAAATCGACTCATGCGTACGTCATAAAAAAAGTTTCGCTTTTGAGACCACCTTGAGCGCTAAGATTTATAGTCGGAAAATTTCTGACTGGAGAGAATACGGATATCGGGTAAAATTAATCTACTTAAGTCTTCCTGATGTTGAGATGGCCTTGGCCCGCGTGGCCGTTCGCGTAGCGCAGGGCGGACATCACGTTCCCGAAGACGTAGTCCGCCGACGCTATCACGCGGGATGGAACAATTTTCAGACGTTGTATAAACCAATTGTAGATGTTTGGACACATTATGACAATTCAGACCAACGTCCGGTTTTGATAGATCAAGGAGAGAACAATTGACCGAACCCATTAAAACCATCAACGATAAAGACATACAAAATGTCGAACCCGCGCTGATACGAGCGGCTGAACGAGCGCTTGAACTAGGGCTGAAAAATAAAACCCCGGTCTATGTCTGGAAAGAAGGAAAGATCGTAGATTTGACCCTTCAACAGAAAGCATGACACCCGCATATACCGAAGACGAACTTGTGCAAAAAACCACCGCTGATTATCTGTAACAACAACTCGGTTGGGAATTGGTGTATGCATACAGCATTGAAGATTTTGGTTCTGCATTGGACTTAATGGATAGGCAAAAAAACTGCGTAATATTCATTCGCAGAGTACGCAATGCAATGAGCAATTTCAGTTCAACATCGCCAACACCATCCCACCCGTGCGTTGTAATCCAGCGCTTTGTTCCGCATTCAATGGATCATATTGCGCTGCTTTGGTGTAAGTATTCACGATATGGAACATACTATCGCCCTGTTCCTGTGGATACGCCCACTCCACCGCTTCAATCTGCCGCTTGTCGAGTCCATAACGTGAGTTGAACGATCTCAACGTGGATTCAGAATCCACGACAGGACTGTTGATTGATATCTGCCATGAGTTGCGCGAATCTTGCAGCGAATAATTCACGTTTTCCAGTATGCTTGGAAATTCATGCAAGACGCGATCCGAAATATGCCGATACGATGAATCAACTGACGTTCGTGATATGAGTCCATTGGTACAAACCAATCGCAGACAGAACGCTGATATGGTCAGTGACGATACGCCAACTTCGGAATTGACAATGGAGATTCCAGGTTGAATCTCATCATTCTTTTTAACATGAAACGCATTTTCACGATCTGGAATACTCAGCAGCAGCATTTCATTATCCAGTTTGCATTGCACCGGAGTCCTATCGACGAATCTCTGCTCTCTCAATTGCTGCAACACAGCCAAATGGTCTACTGGCGTATAGCGTGGTGTGAAGATTGCGCGAACAGAGTCACCGTCAAATCGCAGAAACAAGCGTTCGTTGCGTTCTTTCGGTAACCAGGTGTTCAGATTGATCTGCTGCAAATCTGTGTCGCATCGCTGCAAGTATGATAATGGAACGCCAAGACGTTGAGCGATGGTGCGTTGCGCTGCTGGTTGAAGTTGGTGTTTGCTGCCGGATATTTCTATCGTACTGAGATCAACGAACTCCATGTCAGTCACTGGAATCAGATCGTCCCAATGAGCAGCAGATTGTTCTTCAAGCACTTCTTGTACTTTACCAAGCGTGGTCATTGAATTCATGGCAGTATTCTCCTATTTGATTTTTTGTGAAATTGACCGTAATGACCGTAAGCACCGTAATGGCCTATGGAATATTCTCGCTGAGACCTATGACAACTTTTGACAGGTCAATTTGAGGGATTTCGAAAATGGCAGCAAAACTAATGCCGAAAAATGCCTAATGTATTAGGTATTCAGGTTTTTGTTCATAGGATGAGTCATAGGCCGCTGAACCATCTATCGCAATGGTTGCGAAACGAGCAATAACCGCATTTCCAGGTGCCATCGTGAGGTACAAACGTGTTGTTCTGTATCGCTTTCCAGACTTCCTGAACCTTCTTCACCATACGATTTTCATCCTGTTCCGTTCGCACCGTGTAATACTGCGCAAACTTGGGTGTCTTGGTTTTAATCATGCAATCAAATTTCAGCAGTATCTCATTGGCGTCAAATCCACACCGTCTCGCAGCCATGTAGTACAGCGTGAGTTGCAGACTGGAGTCGATATCGGCTTTGGAATACGCTTTGGATGCCGTCTTGAAGTCGGTTATGATAACCAACCCGCTGGAATCCACTTCCACCAGATCAATGATGCCGATGATCGGAATATCCACGCCCTCAATCTCAAACGAAAATGGCATTTCCACATTCAGTACGCGATAGTCTTTGAAGGAGAAGTTTTTGAAGTAGACGGTAAGCAACTGCTTGCTGAGTGTAATCAGATCATCTGGCGATTCATCTTCATTGAAACGGTAGTTACGGTCTGATTCGAGTTCTTCTTTCCAGTGATAATCAAAGCGTTCATGCAGAAAGTCTTCCGTCTTACGATGGTTTTGTTGTCGAGCCAGATGAAAATCTTCCAGCGCTTTATGTATGCAAGAACCTACCAGTAATGATGCTGAATGTGATTCTGACTTAATGCCATCCACGCGACCAAATTTGTACGACAAACCGCAATCCAGATAATCATTAATGGCTGATGC
>JAVCCE010000042.1 GCA_030765645.1 Candidatus Hinthialibacter antarcticus
AAAAGCCCCGCTTGGCCTGGACGGTAGTAATCGCCGCCGTTAACGTCGTCTTGCCGTGGTCAACGTGACCAATCGTGCCCACGTTTACGTGCGGCTTCGTCCGTTCAAACTTTTCCCTCGCCATGGTGGTTCCTTCCTCGTTATATAGAAAAAAATCTTAAAGCCCACGACCAGGTTTGAACTGGTGACCTCATCCTTACCAAGGATGCGCTCTACCGACTGAGCTACATGGGCTTGTTGTTTCGTTGCTAGAAGCGCCGAACAATCTTTGTATTTTAACAGAACGAGAATCTTATCCAAGAGGCGGACAATGTCAAGGAACCAAAAACCTTTAGGACGTAAGAATTTGATAAGATGCGGTTAATTGGGCTTTTTTTCCATTTCTTTTATCACGCGATAGATGCCTTCTTCAACCAAAGGGATGCGCGGGGCGATTTCGTATTCCAGAACGTCGGAGAGTTCCAGCATACGGTTTTCTTGCACCATCACGGTTACGTGGTCTAAGAATTTGTGGATTTCTTCATTGATCGCCAAAAAGGTGCGGCCTTCAACGGTGACCATATTTAAATCAAGCCCGGTGACCAGAATGGCGCTTTGGAAGCCCTGGTAGAGTTCCGCCCAGGTCGCTGTAACTTGTTCTAACAGTTGCATGCCGTCTTTTTCAGCGCCTGATTGAATTTTGCTGGAGGTTTCAATCAGAGCCTCTTTGATGCGCGGCATATAACTGGCGATTTCATGTAAGACTTTGTGGGCGAGATTGCGCGGTTCTTCTGAAATCAGGCGCATATTTTGGCATTGACCCACGGTCATTTGCGACAACTCAGGGTCGTCCCAACCGCCAATATGGCGCCCATCGAGCACAATCTCGCTGATAACGCGCTGGCTTTCTTTCAGTTCAAGCGAAATTCGCTCGACCACTTCGCGCAACGTCGCGTCGCCGGTTTCAGTAAAGTCTATGGGTTGGTCGTCAAGAACAAGTTTCATTACAATCTCTTTCGGTTCAAACTGTAACGATAAATTGAATTTACTCAACTCATAATTTCATTTTTTCTGAAAAAAATACAGGTTTGCGACCGGGTGTACTATCTTATCCCTTGAAAAGCCGTCGTTTTCAATCAAGTGTATCACCGCGAATGCGACTACGTCTTCAACTGGGATTCCAATGAATAAAGAAGGCAATCCAGAAATTATCGGCGCTTCTGCGCGCTCTGTCATCCCTACGGACGGGATTGAGCGCATATTATTCGTGCGGCTGTCTGCGTTGGGCGATTGCATCTCATCCATGCCGGTTTTGTGCGCATTGCGGCGGCGGTTTCCTAAGGCGCATATCGCATGGCTTATCCAGGATAATTCGCTGCCCATCATCCAAAATTTAAAAATGATTGATGAAGTGATCGTGTTTCCCCGCGCGCGTTGGCGCGAGCAGCCGCCCTTTCGAGTGAATTGGCGCGAGGCGTACCGGTTGGTGCGCCATTTGAGGATGCGGCGCTTCGATCTGGTGGTGGACGTCCAAAGCAACAGCAAAAGTTCGGTGTTGTCATGGTTGTCTGGCGCTAAATATCATATTGGTCACGGAAAAGGGCAAAGCAAAGAAATCAGCCATTGGTTTATTAAAACGCCGGTCGCGCCCGACCCCAACCAGACGCACATCATCCCGCGCAGCCTGAAATTATTGGAACCATTAGGCGTCAAGGTCGAGACGCCGGAATTTTCATTGCCAAAAGACGACGCCGCCAATACGAGAATGACAAAATGGCTGGAACGAAAAAAACTGGCGCCGAAATCCTATTGCCTGCTAGCGCCGTTTTGCAGCACGACCGAAAAAGAATGGCCGCCGATGCGGTACTCAAAATTGGCGGGCCTGTTAGCGAACAATGGGACGCCGGTTGTGGCGTTAAATGCGCCCGGGCGTGAAGAGACCGTCAAACAGATCGTCAAAGACGCACAATCGCCGCAGGTTTTCGCCGGGCCGTCGACGAGCATCGTCGAGATGGTCGAGTTGGTCCGCATGGCGAAGGGCGCGGTGGGCGGCGACACCGGGCCGATGCAAATAGCGGGCGCGCTTGGAGTTCCGTCGATTGCCTTTTTTGGCCCGACTGACCCCAACCGTACCGGCCCGTGGGGGCTTGATGCGGCCTTAGATATGCAGGTCGAAGAAGGCCCCGCGTTTGACGCCATTACCAAGGCGATGCGTTAACCGTTGATTGATACGCATCCATTCGCCACACTATGTTGATCTCGGAAACTGAACGGACGATTGCGGCTACCTGAATGAACCAACGAACCCTGCAAAACGTATTGTACTCCACCCATATTGCTTTGGTTGTCATTCTCCCGGCCTGCGTCGCGTTTTTGTCGCTGACCCGTATGCACTTTCGCGCCGAACAAGAGCGCTCGCAGTTTGCCAATTTGCCTGTGCAACTGGCAGTCCGCACCGCGCCCGGCGAAGGGGCCGGGCGCCTCAACGCGCTCGCGAATTCCATCAATTCAATCGACGGCGTCAATCATGTAAACCTGGTCTCGCCGATCCCTGCATGGCAGGGCGATGATGAATATCAAGACGAATGGGCTTCGCTCTGGCAGGCGAATTCCGCGTCAATCATCTATGTGACCGCAGAACAGGCGGCTGACCCCATTTCCGCCGCCAATCGGCTGCAAGAAGAAATCGCGGCGCTTGGCCCCTTTCAAGAAATTGTCTGGAACCGTGACGATTTTCAAGAGTCAGAAAGTGAACGCCAGATTTTACGCCAACACCGCACCCACATGACCTGGATGCTTTTAGTATTATTGTTCGCGGCCTCGGCGGGATTGGCGCTCAGCTATCCGTTGCGTTTTCGCCGCCGGTTTGTGGTACGTACCGGCGGAGGCGGGGCCGGGTCGCAAGTCAGCCCCGAAATGGTCTGGGGCGCGATCATGTTGGTGCACTGCATTCTGGCGGTGCTCATGTTTGTCCTCTTGTTTTTTCTTGGCTACGTTACGTTCACGTTTCCGCTTGCGCCGGATGGGCGCCCCAGCGTATTCGCGTTGTTTATACAGGGCGTGTTTTGCACAGCCGCTTTAACGGCGGCGGTGAGCGCTATCGGGTGGTGGTTGCCCACAGATGAAATTGATGCCGTCAATTTGCTGCGTCCGCCGTCTATCCCTTGGGACAGAGAAGACTAATGCGCATCGGGCTGATTTCTCTGTTTTTGCTGTTTGCCGTTACGCTGGTCGCGTTGGCGCAAGACGTAGGCCCCGACCCGAGTGCGTTAAAAGCGCAGCTATTAGAAGAACAGGCCCGCGCCAGAAAAATTGAGTCTCAACGGTTGAATCTGGAACGCAATGTCCAGGTTCGCCAAAAGCGCCTGAAGTCAGTCAACAAAACCTTACAGATTTATGAATATAACATCGAACAAGCCCAAAAGGTGCTTGAGGGCGCCCAACGGGAAATTGATGGCATCCAAAAACGCAACCTGGAACGTCTCGAACTCTTTCGCGCTTGCTCGTATTCAATTGAGGGCCAGTTGGTGCGCAATGTGGCCGATTCGAGGTTGATTCAAGTGCGGGGAGAGTCGATTCAACGCACGGCGGCGCAGATTGCGCAAGATTTGTTCGCCGCGATGAAGGCTGAAGGGCCGCGCTTGATAGAATTACAGCGCATTGTCGATGAGAAAAAGGCCTACCAGCAGCGTATTCGCAATGTGTATCTTCCTGCTGATTTGCAGAAACAAGAGACCCAAGAAGACATTATTCTAAAAAATGTAGAAGCCTTGCAAGAAACCCAAGCGGCGTCGGTCGAGATTTCATCTTCAATCCGAACCTTGAAAGAGAACCTGCAAGCGGCGCAACAAAAAATCGAGAAATTACAAGCGACGTTTCAGCGCACCAAAGCGGCGCCGACGCCGATTGCGTCAATACCCGACGCGGTGAAGCCGCCGATAACGACCGCAAGCGCAGTGCAGTCTGTCACCAACCGCTCTCAGGCATTTACCCGGTTTGAAGATAAAAAAGGTCAGATGTCTTGGCCTGCCGAAGGGCGCCTCGCGCGTCCGTTTGGGGAATACGCTCACCCGACTCTTCAAGTGAAAATGACCAATGCGGGCGTGGATATCGAGACGGAACCCGGCGCCGCGCTGGCGGCGGCCGCTGACGGCGAAGTGATGTATGCGGGTGAGATTCCCGGTATGGGCGAATCGGTCATACTCGACCACGGCGGCGACTATCTGACTGTGTATGGCAACTTGCGCCCCCGCGTTCAAAAAAACGACTGGGTAACCGCCGGGCAAGTATTAGGCAGCGTCAACGGAAATAGCGCCGGACGCGCGGTTTACCACTTTGAATTGCGCAAAGGCAACGCGCCGCTCAACCCGATTGTTTGGCTGCGACGGCTCCCTAGCCTGTAAATTCATGCAATGCCGCTATAATGTTTGAATGTAAATACAACATTGTAAGAATTCTTCGCAGAAACTCTTTTAGGAGAAATGACTCGCAATGGCGTCTCCCGGAAAAAGACATATAGGGCTGTTTTTTGGACTGCTTTTAATCGTGCTGGTCGGTTTGGGTATGGGTGTGCAGCGCACGGTCATGGCCATCGACGACTTCGACGAAGGCATGAGGAAAATCAAACTGCTGGCCAGCGTCTTGGCGAAAATCCAAGAACAATACGTCGATGAAGACAAGGTCAACACCGAAGACCTCATCAACGGCGCCATCCACGGCATGTTGGCGACGCTCGATCGCTACAGCGTCTATATGGAGCCGACCGAGGCCAAGGAATTCAACGACCAGACCCAGGGCCAGTTCGGCGGGTTGGGCATCCAGATCGACGTGGTCGACGGCTGGCTGACCGTCATCGAACCGCTGCCCGGGACGCCCGCAGCCGAAGCCGGACTCACCAGCAGCGACCGCATTGTCGAGATTGAAGGCGAGTCAACCAAGGGAATCACCATCTACGGCGCCATCCAAAAACTCAAAGGCGAACCGGGAACGCAAGTCACGCTGACCATTGCGCGCCAGGGCGAAACCGCACTATTTCAGCGCACTGTCACACGCGCCATTATTAATACCAAAGCCGTCGAAGAAGACGAAATCCGTATGCTGGACGACCATATCGGGTATGTCCGCTTGCGCGACTTTACCCGCGACGCAGGCGACGAATTAGAAGAAGGCATCCGTGAACTTCAAACCCGGGGGATGGACGCGCTGGTTCTCGATTTACGCGACAACGTCGGCGGTTTGCTCGATGTCGCTGTGAAAATATGCGACCTGTTTGTGGATAAAGGCGAAGTGATTGTTTCTCACCGCAAGAACCGGACGGACTACAACGAACCGCGTATTTACCGGGCGCAACGCGAGCCAATCGGCGACTTTTTCCTTGCGGTGTTGGTGAATGAATTTTCCGCCAGCGCCTCAGAAATCGTAGCGGGCTGCGTCCAAGACCACGGACGCGGCGTCATCGTCGGGCCTGCCGGACACCGCACCTTCGGTAAGGGTTCCGTGCAGACATTGATTGAGGCGTCAGAGTTGCAGGGCGGCGCCTTGAAGCTGACCACGGCGAAATATTACACCCCGTCAGGGCGTTCGATTTCAGACGACAAGGGCCTGTTGCCAGACGTATTTGCTCAAGTCAATGATGAACAGCGCATCGCCATCCGCCGCGCGGGCAAAGTCGGCGTCTTGCCCAAAAATATCAGCGGCGACGAACCCAAAGAAGAAAAACCCATCGAAGAAATTGAAGACAGCAAAGAAAAAACCGAAGAACCCGAACCCATCACGGTGGATGAAGTGTTTAATCCGCACGATGAAGCGGGCGTGGACGCAGCAAACGACGATTTGTATGACGAAGAACTCTTTGCGGCGTATCAGTGCTTAAAGGGCGCGTCTGTTTTGAACTTGAACCTCAATCGGCGATATAGTCTTGCGAATCCTCGGAATTGAAACCTCCTGTGATGACACCGGCGTCGCGATAGTCGACGCCGGAAACGGCGTACTGACCAATCTGGTCGCGTCTCAGGTCGATCTCCATCGGCCTTACGGCGGCGTCGTGCCCGAAATCGCTTCCCGCGCCCATATCGAAAATCTCAGCCCGCTGGTGCAACGCGCCTTGCAGGACGCCAGCGTGAAATTCAGCGACCTGGACGCGATTGCCGTCACCTATACGCCCGGCTTATCGGGGTGTTTGCTGGTCGGCGTGTCGTACGCCAAGGCGCTGGCGTATTCGCTGGGAGTCCCGCTGATTGGGGTGAACCATCTCGAGGCGCATATCTTCACCAGTGCGCTTGACGTCGCGCCCGAAGATCAGCCGCCGTTCCCTCATTTATCGCTGCTGGTTTCCGGTGGACACACCGCGCTCTATCGTATCGACAGTTGGACGCAGCAAACCCTGCTTGGTAGCACAAAAGACGACGCGGCGGGCGAGGCGTTCGACAAAGTCGCCAAATTGCTTGCTCTGGGTTTTCCCGGCGGGCCGGTGATTCAAAAACGCGCTGAAGGCTACGACGGCGAGTGGATCGAGTTCCCGCGCCCGATGCTGCATCAAGGTTTGGATTTTTCATTCAGCGGCCTCAAAACCGCCGTGCTGCAAAAAAGCCGTGAGAAAGAATTATGCGAAGACGACGTGACCCAGATCGCGGCGTCGTTTCAGCGCGCGGCGGTGGATGTGTTGGTGAGCAAGACCCTGAAAGCGGCTAAGCAATTTGGTTTGCGCGATATTTCCCTAGTCGGCGGGGTTTCGGCGAATAAAGCCTTGCGCGAAGAACTCACCCGCCGGGCGTCCGAAAAGGGATGCAAGGTGTACTTGCCTGATTTCAAATATGCGATGGATAACGGCGCCATGGTGGCGGGACTGGCCCATCACTACTACCAGGAAAAGCGCTTCTCAGACCTCACCCTCAACGCGATTGCGTGAACCCCAAAACGCTTTATACAAGGCCGCAATAAAGAGAACTGCCCCACCGAGTGCGGACGCAATATAAATAGTCGGCCCGGTCGCGATGCGCTGGTTGTTCAATAATAGAAGGGCGTAAACGCCAATCGCCGCTGCGGGCATGGCGAGCAGGCAAAGTAGCTGCATCAGCGATGGTTTTGAGTAGATTTGTTCATCTAATGATGACTTCGGGTTTCGTCGGTTTCGATTTAACGCCCAAAGCGTGATCCCTACACAGAGTGGAAATACCCAAAGCGCATGGATGTTAGCCGGGACGGTGACGAAGCAAAAATATATCACGCAGATAGCCAACACCAGGCCGCCTTCGGTGCGCGGCGGGGGGAACGCGCCTGGTTGAATCCAATTTGACCCAAGCAAGCCGCCGATAAAAAGTAGGGACGTAATCGCGGCGTAGATGCAGTATTGAGGCAGCGGGGTGATTTCACCCGTTTCGATCCACCACCAGACCGACCAAAGACCCCAGAATAAGCCGAAGACCACCGCATGACTGAGTAAGGGGAACAGGCGTTTCTCTCGTAACCGGCGGCGCGTGATGTACCAGCCTTCATACACGACGATCAAAGCGTGCCACGACAGCCCGGTGATGACAATGCTGAGCGGCAGGTCGTCATACATGGTTTGCACCACCAGACCTTCGATGAACCAGCCATACAGCGCAGCGGCCAAAACAACGCCCGCCCATTCATGGACGCGAAACGACTGGACCGTCCAGAGAAACACATAAGCCGCAAGGCTATACAACACTAGCGTCGGAATAAATTGGCTGCCGAATTGACCGATAGAATCAAACCGCCCCCAAAACACCGCTTCCGCCAGCGCATAAAAAATGCAGCCTGTGAAAAGCGACAGCGCCACTCGTTTTGAAAACGCTTGTATATTCATCGCAACTCTTCCTCCACCCGAAAGGCGTCTTCGATGTGCTCGATCTGCGGCGCCTCGCCTTTGGGCGTATACACGCTGATAACATCGTAGCGGATATCCCAGCCGTGCAGTAAATCTCTGTCGAATAAATAGCGTTCTGCGGTTCGGATCATCGTCTGTGCTTTGCGTTTGGTGATGCTTTCCAACGGCGCGCCGAATTTGTCTGACGTACGCGTTTTGACTTCAACGAAAACGATAAGCATCCCCCGGTTGACGATCAGGTCGATCTCGCCGCCGCGTATTTTGTAATTGCGTTCCCAGATCGCGTACCCGTTGTCTTCCAGCAGCCGGGCCGCGACGTTTTCGCCGCGCTTGCCTTTTCGCAAAGTGGATATTTTTTTCGATGCTTGTTTGAGCGCTTCGAGACGATACTTGCAACGCTGTTGTAAGTAACTCGCCTCTATTGTATCCAACCTGGACGCTTCGATTTGGTTCCCAATCGCCATCAGTGCGTCTATCTGTTTGCACGGGGCGACCTGTTTCATAAACGATTGAAACGCAGGCGTGGGGTCGCAGGCGAGCAGGTTTTCCTGCACGGGGCCATACTTCGTGCGGTGCTCTTTGCAGGCGCCGAAAATTTGTACTGCGGCGCGATGGTATTCGGTCGGATAGCCCTTGTGTTGCGCGAACCCGTAGGCGGGGTGTTCGCGGTCGAGCGCGACCATGATGCGGTCGCGCACCACTTTGGCGATGATCGACGCCGCCCCCACGCATAAGCAACGCGCGTCGCCTTTGATGACCGCCTCGCCGGAAAGCGTGATCTCCGGGTAGTCGCGTCCGTCAACCAATACATACCCGGGCGGCTTTGGAAGTTTTTCGACGGCGCGTTTCATCGCCAAAAGCGACGCTCTGCGGATATTAATGGCGTCGATCTCTCGCGGCGAGGCTTGCGCGACCGAGTAGGCGTACGCGTGCTGGATGATGCGCTCGTACATCTGCTCGCGGGTGGATTCGGACAATTGCTTGGAGTCGTTGATTCCCGCGAACGCGCTGTAATCGCTGTCGTTAGAGAGGATCACCACCGCCGCGACCACCGGGCCTGCCAGCGGTCCGCGCCCGGCTTCATCCACCCCCGCGATCAGCCCGGCCTTGCGCTCATGCAACGCATGTTCAATATCGTATTTTGGATCGATCATGTAGGTATGGTACAGAAAGTAGGGTGGGTTCTTAACCCACCGTTACAGCGTATCATTCTCCCGTACAAGTATTCATCATTGTTGTAGGTTCACTGCTTCCCCAATTTATGTCATACCATTCTTTTTCAACATATTTTTGGAATGATGAATATTCCCAATCTTTTGGCGACGAAACGTATCCATGCTTCACCGGGTTGTAATGAATATAATCCAAATGGTGGTGAAAATCATTTTCATCTCGGATGAAATGTTCCCAATAACGTCGTTGCCAAATGCCTTTTTCGTTTTTTTGAATTTTCGATTTTGATATATTTGTTTGAGATTGAATTGCGCTTTGATAATTTCGCGTGAATAGCGACTTGATGATTTGCCATCGCGTTGAAAAGTCGTTGTCATCTTCAGGCAATTTCCAAATCGTGTGAATATGATCGTGGAGCAAGACGAATCCTTCAATCGTAAATGGACGTTTTCCTCTTGCGATGTTGATGGCTTGTTTTAAGCAATTCCGTGCGGATTGAGATGTAAGTATCGGGCGTCGGTTATGCGTGACGACCGTGAAAAAATACATTGCGCCTTGTATGTTCGCCCGTCGATAGTTCGGCATGATATCATGTGCGTTTTTCAGAACATTTCATGGTGGGTTAAGAACCCACCCTACGAATTTTATAAATATTACCACATAATTCATAAAAAACCGGAGGCGTCTTTCGGCGCCTCCGGCGGGTGATGAATCGTAGTAACCTAATGTAGGGTGGGTTCTTAACCCACCACAAGAGTCTTACTTCTTTTTCAACCACGACATCAGGTTGCGCAGTTCGGCGCCGGTGGTTTCGAGTTCGTGTTCGGCGTCGCGTTTGCGAAGCGCGTTCAATTTCGGACGGTTGGCTTGGTTCTCAAGGATCCATTCCAAGGCGAACTCGCCGTTCTGGATTTCTTCGAGAATATCTTCCATTTCCATCTTGGTTTCTTCGGTGATGATGCGCGGCCCGCGTGAGAAGTCGCCGTATTCGGCGGTGTCAGAAATGCTGTCGCGCATCCCGGCGAGGCCCTTCTCATAAATCAGGTCGATGATCAATTTCATTTCGTGGACGCATTCAAAATAGGCCATTTCAGGCTGGTAGCCCGCATCGACCAGGGTTTCGAATCCGGCTTTCATCAGCGCGGTCAAACCGCCGCAGAGAACCACTTGCTCACCGAACAAATCGGTTTCGGTTTCTTCGCGGAAACTGGTTTCGATCACGCCCGCGCGGGCGCCGCCGATGCCTTTGGCGTAAGCAAGCGCGTTGTCTTTGGCGCTGCCGGAAGCGTCTTGTTCGACCGCGATCAAGCAAGGGACGCCGCCGCCTTCGGTATACACACGGCGCACCAGGTGACCGGGGCCTTTGGGCGCGACCATGATGACGTCGACGTCAGCAGGCGGGATAATCTGGCCGTAGTGAATGTTGAACCCGTGCGCGAACAGCAGGGTTTTGCCCGCTTTCATTTCCGGCGCAATGGCGTCGTTATAAACCATCGGTTGGAACTGGTCGGGAACCGTAATCGTAATCAGGTCGCCCTTTTTGGCGGCTTCGGCGGCGCTCATCACTTCAAAGCCGTCCGCTTTGGCTTGGTCAAAGTTTTTGCCGGGTACTTCGGCGACAATTACGCTGACGCCGCTGTCGCGCAGGTTTTGCGAGTGGGCGTGTCCCTGGCTGCCGTAACCGATAATGGCAACGGTTTTGCCTTTGAGTAAGTCTAAATTCGCATCATCATCATAGTAAATCTGAACCATCGTTTCGTTCTCCTCGTGGTATCCTCTGTAACAAACAGAATATCGTATCGGGTTCCGCCCGGTTTGGCTAGAAGCAGCCGCCGGGCGCCCGTGTCTTGCCTTAGACCAATGCTGGAGCGGCTTGATCGGATTTGACCAACCCGCGCGCCATGGCGACGCGTCCGCCGCGCGCGACTTCTAACACTTCGTACGGCGCCAGCAATTTCAAAAACGCCTGAATCTTGCCTTCGGAACCGGTCGCTTCCACCGTCATGGTGTGAATACCCACGTCGGCGATATGCGCCCGGAAAATATTTGAGATTTCAACAATCTCCGACCGCTGATCGGGTTTGATTTTCAGTTTGACTAAAACCAACTCGCGGTTGATGATGTCGCGGTCTTCCATCGAAAAATCGCGGCATTCATGCACGTCAATCAATTTGTTGAGTTGCTTGCGCACTTGATCGAGAATCTTGTCATCGCCGGGCGCGACGATGGTCATTCGTGAAATTTTTGGATTTTCGGTTTCCGCGACGGTCAAACTTTCGATATTAAAGCCGCGCGCCGAAAACAAGCCCGCCACGCGAGCCAAAACGCCGGAGCGGTTTTCCACCAACACATAGAACACATGTCGTCTCATCGGTTTTTCCTTTCTTAGGACATCCCGTCCACAATCTGGTCTAGCGACGCGCCGGCAGGCACCATCGGGAACACGTTTTCTTCGCGTTCAACCCACACGTCTAAAATCGCGCAGGTCTTTTGCTGCAAGCATTCTTTCATCGCGGCCTTGAGTTCGCTGCTTTTGGTGACGCGCTTGCCCCAACATCCATAAGCGTCGGCCAGTTTGGCGAAGTTCGGGACATAGTCGGAGTTCATCCAATCGCCGGGCGTGGTGTCGGTTTTCTTCTTGCCCGGTTCAGGGCGCGTTAACAGCGTCGCGGCGTAATTTTTGCCATAGAACATATCTTGCCACTGACGCACCATACCCAACCAACCGTTATTCATAATGATGACCTTTACCGGTAAGTTGTGATACACCGCCGTCGCCAATTCTTGAATGTTCATCACCACTGAACCATCGCCCGCAATACAAACCACTTGGCGTTTGCGGTCGGGCCATTGCGCGCCGATGGCGGCGGGGAAGCCGTAGCCCATCGTGCCCAGGCCGCCTGAAGTCAACCAGGTGCGGGGTCGGGTAAACGTATAATATTGCGCCGCCCACATCTGGTGCTGGCCCACTTCGGTGGCGATGATGGCGTCGTCGTCAGTGAGTTCATCGACAACCTGTACCAACTCTTGAGGCTTGATGAGGTCGTTGGTGTTTTTCGTGTTATAGCGAAGCGGATGCTTGCGCTTGATCTCATCCAGTTCTTCGAGCCATGCTTTGGTATCGCAGCGTTTGGCGACTTTATTGAGTTCTTTGAGGATGTATTTCACATCGCCGACCAAATCGACATCCACCGACACGTTTTTGCTAATGGATGACGGATCAATGTCCATGTGGACAATTTTGGCGTTTGGCGCGAATTCTTCGATCTTTCCGGTGACGCGGTCGTCGAAACGCGAGCCGGTCGCAATCAAAACGTCGCAGCGTTGCACCGCCAGATTTGCGTAGACGGTTCCGTGCATGCCCAGCATGAGAAGCGCAAGCGGGTGCGTTTCAGGAAACGCGCCCAATGCCATCAAGGTTGTGGTGACTGGCGTGTTGGTCTTGGTCGCGAACAAAAATAGTTCGTCCGCCGCATTGGCGTTAATCACGCCGCCGCCGACGTACAGCAAGGGCCGCTTGGCGTTTTTAATCAGTTCCCACGCCGCCTTGATGTTTTCTTTTGGCGGCATGATCTGCGGATTGTATCCAGGCAGGTCCGGTTCTGTCGGGTAGACATAGTCTTCCAGCGTTCCCTTTTGGATGTCCTTAGGGATGTCGATCAGCACCGGGCCGGGGCGCCCTGTGGCGGCGATGTGGAAGCAGTTGCGCATGAGTTGCGGCAACTCCTCAATGGTTTGTACTAAATAATTGTGTTTGGTGACTGAGCGGGTGATGCCGACCACGTCCGCCTCTTGAAAGGCGTCGTTGCCGATCAGACTGGTTGGAACCTGGCCGGAGATGCAGACCAGCGGGATCGAATCCATCTGCGCGTCAGCAAGCCCAGTAACAGTATTCGTTGCTCCAGGGCCGGAGGTGACCAGCGCACAGCCGACCTTGCCAGTCGCGCGGGCGTAGCCTTCCGCCATGTGGAGCGCGCCTTGTTCGTGACGCACCAAGACAAACTCAAACTTGTCTGATTGCGTAATCAGGTCGAAGACCTCGATAATGGCGCCGCCAGGGTAGCCAAAGACGACTTCAACGCCTTCACGCTCCAGTGCGTCGACGACGATTTCCGCCCCCCGCATGGGGCGCGGCTGAGTTTTCAAGGCTTTTTTCTTGCCCTTGCCTTTGGCTTTGGCCGTTGCTTGTTTCGGCCCGGTTTTGCTAGGCATGGTCCGTCTCCCTTCGTTAGGTTCTCTCGTGTTTTGTTTCCCCGTTGTCTACCCGCTTGGGGCAAAGACAATAAAAAAGCCGTGGACTGTCGCCCACGGCTTCGAGGTTGTTGTTTTAGGTGTCTTACGCAGCCATCCTCGAGGCAGTGGGCGTCATCGCGTCGTCTACTACGACGACGAGGTTCGCTACTACACTGACGACTACGAGAAGAATGGCGTTTGATATCATAATTTTTTTAGTTATCGTTAGATGAGGTGAAAACTTAATCGCAAATCACTTCTTTGTCAAGGGAATACTGAGAAAATCCTAAAAATTCAAATGAGCCGGATGAAATGTTAGGCAAAAATCAATCTATTGACTCGATAGGTTCCTGGATATGAAATTATCTTGCATCAAACACTGCGATTAATTCATTAATAATGATTTTGTGCAATTTGTTTCGTTTTAGCGAATCTCGTCCCGTTTTCGGAATTCCATTTTGGCACACTGGTTCAATATGAAGAAGGCGTCGTGCCCCATATTTGGGACGAGACGCCTTCTGTTTATTACTTAATTTAACTAACTGATGCTGCTGTCTTCATAAATGTGGCGAGTTAATCAAATTTGACTTCAATCAATTCGAGGTCTTTTGTTTCGTCAAATTTCATTGATCCGCCGCATTCGGGGCAGATAAACAAGTGGCCCACCAGGTCTTCTTCGCTAATGGTTTGAGTCAGGCCGCAGTCGTCGCAGTAATGGACGAACTCGCCCTGGTCAATCACCAGTTCGGACCCTTCAAGCGCAGTATGATCTGTTAATGAGTTGTATGCTTTGCGTAACTCCTCATCGGAAAAAATAGCGCCTTTACGTAAGTGAACTTCATGCACATGGGCGGAGCCGTTGGCTCGCTCGTTCAGTTGGCTGACCAGCCGTTCAACATTTGAATACTCATACATTTTTCCGCGTCTCCTTAGGAAATCCTAAAAGTTGTTTTTACCCCGTGGCGAAATAGGGAGCCGTTTCGTCCGAGGAGATGCGGGCTCTTCAAGAGTCCTTGTTAAGCCTTCGTTTGCAATTCACATACCAATAAGGATTTTTTTTTTACGATTACTTCATAAATGCGAAAAAGGCGGTTAAGAGCAAATGTCATTAACTTAAGGGGTGGCAAGCCAAGGCATAGTAAAGTGAGAGCAGACCTTGATGCAACGAAATCAAAATATCAGGCCTGTAGGGGCGCAACGTGTTGCGCCCGAATCCCCCCTGGCGCTTTCAGCGCCGTCCCCCCTTAAAAAGGGGGGCTAAACGTCTTAAGTCAATGACATTGGGTTAATGGCTGGGGGCGTTCATGCAAAAAAATGAGGAATTCTCAAACTTTGATTTCGAGAACTTCTAAGCCCGAGGCTTCGTCGACTTGCTCGGCGTGGCCGCATTCGGGGCAGATGTGCAGGTGTCCGACCAGGTCGTCGGCTTCGACGGTTTCGGTAAAGTTACAATTTGGGCAGGTTTTTTCGACAGAGTAGGCTTCAACGATGAGTTCGGATCCTTGCAACGGCGTATCGACAGTCAACATTTCAAAGGCCTGAATCAACGCGCCCTCTGAAAACGTACTTCCACGGCGTAGGCGGACGGACTTTAATTGATTGGCGCCCTTTGACTCTAACTCTTTCTTGAGCTGGTTGACCAAATCTTCGACGATAGAATATTCGTGCATGAGGGCGACTCCCTTATTGGCAATGTTGGCTGGCTTCGTTATGATGAAGTCGTATGTTCGTGATATTATATAGTGGCTGGTTTTATCTGACTTGAAAAGGACTACCGCAACTGCGGAATATGAAATGATGTCTCTGTTTAAATGGTTTAGTTGTGCAATTCTCATCACCCTGTCAATTCATGCTTGGGCTGACCGGGTGCATCCTCTCTCATTGCCTGAGATCGCCGCATCCGCCGCAACCATCTTTGAAGGCGAATGCGTTGACATTCGCAGCGGCGTTGATGAACAGAGCGGCCTCTTGGCGACTTGGTACACCTTTAAAGTCACGAACCGCATCAAAGGCGATTTGAGCGAAACCTTCACCTTCAAACAATACGGCGGCAGCGACGGCGAGCGCAGGATTGCGTCTCCCAGCGCCCAATATGAAAAAGGCAAGACGGTGATTGTCTTTCTATATGGAACTAGCAAGATTGGTTTTTCTAGCGCCGTGGGGCTGACCCAAGGCAAATTCAGCGTAATCGAACACCCTGCGACAAAAAAAATGGTGGTCAGCAACGGCATGCCAGCGGCGATTTTATTTAAGAATACGCCATTTCTGCCTGCGGCCTACGACGGGCAGGGCAAGCGATTGCAAGGGGCCAAACAATTACAAGCCAAACAACTCGACCACAACGAATTTATCGCTGTGGTACAAGAACTCATTGAATCCGCCAGCAAAGACGCGAAAAAAGAGAAAGAATGACTACTGATACGCCGACATCTACCACATCCTGGACGCCTTTGCAAATCGCGTTTCTGATCATTCTCGCTATCTCATGCGCTGGTCTGGTCTGGAACGCCTATGCGCCCGCAGACATTCCCTTCGCCGATCTGAAATTTGAAGCGTTGGAAGGCGACTCGGAACCGCTGATTAATATTGGCTGGAACCAGCGCCCCCTACAAATTCAAAATAAAAACTACCCCATCGGCCTGGCTGTCGAGACCGACTCGCTGATTGAGTTGCGCTATTTGCCGAATGGATACCGCTATTTCTCGGCGGAGATTGGCGTCTCGGCTGACGAAGCGGCGGGCGGGCCGAACGGGATCGTATTCACCGTGCTCTCTGAAGGGACGGTGTTGTATCAAAGCCCGGTGATGCGCCCGGGGATGCCGCCGCGTTTGGTGTGGGTTCCCGTGCTCGACCGGCAGACGCTCGCGTTAAAAACCGAACGCGCCAGCGACGATGCGCCGGGCGGACGCGCCGTGTGGGCACTAGCGCGGTTTGTACATCACTAAGAATGACCACCTCCTATGCAACCAATTATTCTTGCTCATGGATTTCTTGGCTTTCGGCGCTTTCTGCTCTGGAAACATTTCGACGGCGTTGCCAAAGCGTTGCGTAAAGCGGGCTATACCGTCTTGCAGCCGCTGGTTCACCCTACCGACTCGATCCAAAACCGCGCCTCGCAACTCGACCGCGCTATACGCGCCGCGTACGGCCCCGATGAACCCGTACACATCTTCGGACACAGCATGGGCGGGCTGGATGCGCGTTTCATGGCCTCGCCGAACGGGCTAAACCAAGGGCATCGCATCCGCACTATCACCACAATCGGCACGCCGCATCATGGGTCTCCGGTGGCGGATTGGATTCCTGAATTATTGATCCCCGTCTTCTGCGGCGGGGCATACATCTTGAGCAATATGCCGTTCGACCGCGACAGCCGTCGCCTCGTGGGCCGCATTGGCGAGAAGCGCTTTAACGGATTGCGGCAACTGCGCCCCAACTATATCGAGGGCGAGTTCAATCCAAATACGCCTGACCACCCTGCTGTGTATTACCAGTCGTATGCGGGATGTCTGGATGAAAAACGGGTCGGGTTTCCCCGTACGTTCTCGTGGCGGCGCATGAAAGGCATCGCGGGAGATAACGACGGGATGGTCCCGGTGAACTCCGCCAAATGGGGCGAGTTTCGGGGCGAGATTTCTGCCGACCACGGCGCTTTGGTGGGGTTGCGGATTGTTCCATTCATCAAATCGCATCATAACCATATTGCGTTTTTTTTAGACTTGGCGAAAGAACTGAGCGAGCGGGACGCCAGACAAGCGTCTCATACAACTGCGCAACTCAATGAAGAATTAAAGAGTCCACATGAATAAAAAGCCGTTATCTCACCGTTCTCCCTGCGTTGGAATTTGTCAGTATGATCCTGACGCGGAACTGTGCGTCGGTTGTTTTCGTAATTTCGCTGAGATTAGCGATTGGCGCGAGTTGCCGCCCGAAGAGCAACAGCGAATCATGCGTGAAGAACTGCCGAAGCGCGCCAAACGATATTCCAAGTCCTTCGAGAATAAATACCGCTAAACAAACAACCGATCAATCGGCTTTTTTTGATTAGGGATTCCCCTGTCTGTGGACTGTGGTAATCTGTATTCAATTGTCTTAATTCTGGTTTATCCGGTAAGTGAGTACCTACATTGATGGATAGCCATATTTTTGACAAACCCTCTAAAAAAGACAAACCAAATCGAGCAGAGTTGTACCCATGCCTGATACAGCGAAAGATCAGGAATTCACGAAAAGGCGTCAAAAAACGCAATTCAATTTGTGATAAAGTACCTATATACTGGAAGAATCTTAATTCTATTTATTTGTATTCCCGTGGGAGGTCGTACGAATGATGCGTAGATGCGCTCTGTATCTATTCTGCGCCATATTGTTTTCTATTTGCGCTCTTGAAGTCTATTCTCAAAATGCGGGCAGTCGTATTGCGCCTCTCATCCAAACCATTGAAGACGGAAACCCAACCGAAGCCATTGAACGCCTCACGGCAATCAATGGGCCATTTTCTGCCCAAGAGCGCACCCTGGTTTTGCAGACCTTGAGCCGCATCGCGCCCGGCGGCGAGTGGGTCCTGTTTTTACGCGAACTTTGTGCGCGCAACCCCAAAGACGCTGATTACCGCTACACGTTAGCGCGTACCTGTTGGCGTTCCGGCGACGACAAGGCTGCGCTTTTTGAATGCGAAGCGGTGTTAGAACTCGCGCCCAACGATCCGTTATTGTTGTATCGAATCGCTGCCATTGCCTACGCGGCGAATGAATATCCCAAAGCCAAAGAATGGTTGAACCGCTTGTTGGAGGTGAAGCCCAATGACCTCAATGGGCTATTGTTGTTGGGGACGTTGCTCGCTCGCGACGGCGAAGATGACGCTGCCCGCAAGCAGCTGTTGCGTGTAATAGAATTAGACTCGAGAAATTATCTGGCGTATTTTGAATTGGGGAAACTCGCCAACCGGGTAGGCGACAGCGAAGAAGCCGAGCGCTACCTACGCGCGGCGATTGAAGGGTATCCCTTTTTTCGCGAGGCGGTGAACGCGCTGCTGGTTGCGCTGTCTCGTCAGAAGAAAATCGAAGAGCTGCAACAGATGCAGGAAATCTTTGAACACTTGCGGCAGTGGCCCGAAGTAAAACTCAACCGGATGTTATATGCCTATCGCAATCCCGCGAAAGTTCCTTCAGAAGAGGCGGAGCAATTAGTCATTGAACTGAGCCAGGTAAAACGCCCTGACCTGGCTGAACGCTACACCCGCTACCGCATGGACAAGGGGCTGGCTTCCCTGCAAGAAAAACTGTTGTTGTCGCGCCTTTATTACAACGAGCAAGATTACAAAAAAACAATCAAAATTTTAGACGCGCTTGCCCCGGAAGAGTTTGGACAGTCGCTCTTGTATGTATATTTGAGAACGCTCACCTTGATGCGGGTGGGGCGCATGCCGGAAGCGCAAGCGTTTTATAAAACGTATGCGCCGAATTTTCCTGATTCAGACGAACTGCAATCCATCGGCGCGGTTTTCCAGGAGGCGCTCTCCAGCGCGGGCGGCGTGGTTTCTCCAAAAGATTATGCCATTCGCTTTGTTGATGTATCTCAACAATCAGGGCTGCAAACCTTTCAGCATATTTTAGGCTCTCCCGAAAAACCGTGGATCACCGATGCGATGGGGTCGGGCGTCGCCGTCGGTGATTATGACAACGATGGAGACGATGATATTTATTTCGCGAACGGACGCCCTCAACTCAATCAGCCCGATGAAAAATGGCGCAATGCGTTGTTCAGAAACGATGGTGGAACCTTTGTAGATGTAACCGGCCCCACCGGCGTGGGCGACTTGGGGTTTGGTATGGCCTGCCTGTTTGGCGATGTGAACAACGACGGGTGGTTAGACCTGTTCGTCGGCAACATCGGCGCCAATGCGCTTTACATCAATAATGGCGACGGTACGTTTTTGGACGCAACAAAAGAGTCGGGTCTTGATGACCAGGGCTATTGCGCCGCCGCTGCCTTTGTTGATATCGACCACGACGGCGACCTCGATTTATACGTGGGCAACTACATCGAGTTTGACGAAAAAGCCGACGGCGAAAAGCGTTTTAATTATCACGGCGAAGATGTCTTTGTCGGGCCGCTGGGGTTTGATGCGCAGCCAGACTTGCTCTACATCAACGATGGCAAGGGCGCCTTTACTAACAAGGCCAAAGAGTTGGGCTTGCCGCAGGAATACAGCCGCGCCATGGGCTCCGTGTTTTTTGATATCGAAAATGACGGCGATTTGGATTTATACATCACCAACGATTCGACCTACAACACCGTCTTAGAAAACCAGGGCGATGGACATTTCAACGACGTGAGTTTTCCGTCCGGCGGGGCGTTTACCGAGAGCGGCGTCGAAGGCGCCAGCATGGGCATTGGCCCCGGCGACTTTAATAACGACGGCTTCATTGATTTGTATATCACATCATACGAACGGCAGACGGATGTTCTCTTTCAAAACCAGGGCAACGGATTTTTGACGGACGTCACCAGCCGCACCGGCCTTGCATCCAGCCGCATGTTGATTACCTGGGGCGTTGCGTTGTGCGACTTCGACGCCAACGGCTGGCTGGATGTCTTTACCGCCAATGGCCACATGTATCCACAAGTCAGAAAACTGGATATCGATTTGGTTTACGAACAGGGCGCTTCATTTTATAAAAATTCCGACGGACGTTTTGAAGATGTTTCCGACAGCGCGTTGCATTCATCCTACAAACCCGAGAGTGGACGCGGCGCCGCGTTGCTCGATTTTGACAATGACGGCGACATGGATGTTGTCATTAATAATATGGACGCCTCGCCGACGTTGTTAGAAAACCGCAGCCCGCACGGCGCCTGGTTGCAAGTCAAACTCGACGCGACCAGTGCTCAATCATACGGCGTACGCGTTGTCGCTCGCAAAGGCGATCAGGTTTGGATGCGGCTGGTAGACGGCGGTTCTGGCTATCTCTCACAGAACAGTTCGATATTGCATTTTGGTTTTGGCGACGTAAAAGAAATTGATTCGCTCACCATTGATTGGCGGCATCTCTCGCCGCAGGTGATCGAAAGCCCAAGTCTGAACCAGCGATTGGTTGTTTCGCCCGGCGGGGAATAAACTCAATCGAAGCATAGTTGTAAGTACATTATGATTCGTCGATGCCTTGCGGTTTGCGTCCGACCGTGTAGGCGACGATTACCAAAGCAACCCCTCCGCCAATGTTCAGCGTCCAGGCTGGAGCAACATTCACAGATAACAAACAAATGGCGGCAACCGCCGCTGCTGTCAGCGCGTACGGCAACTGGGTGTTGACGTGAGATGTGACGGTGCACCCACTCGCGGCGGACGAAAGAATGGTGGTGTCGGAAATCGGCGAACAGTGGTCGCCGAAAATCGCGCCGCCTAAGATGCTGCCGACGGTTGCGTTTAAAATTTCCGGGTTGGATTCGCTAAACGGCAACGCCAACGGCATGACGATGGGGATCAGAATTGACATTGTGCCGAAACTGGTCCCGGTCGAGAAACTAATCACCGCTGCGCAAATAAACGTCACAACAGGTAAATACGCGGGGTTGAAATCTGCGCCGAGGATCGACGCGACGAACGCGTCCGTCCCCAGTTCGGTACAGACCGAGCCGATGCTCCAGGCGAGGGTCAGGATCATACAAATAGGAAACATAGATTTGCAGCCGTCGAGCCAGGCGTCGTAGACTTTTGCAAACGATTCGCGCAATAACAGCAGGTGGATGCCGTACGCCAATACGGAGGCGAGCAGGGTCGCCCAGACGATGCTGCGGTAGGCGTCGGCGTTGTTAAAAATGTCAGCCATGGTTGCCCACGGCGTTCCCCAGTCGATTGCGGCGCCGTTTCTCACGCCGCTGTAGGTGAGAAAAATCAACGTGAAAATGGTAAGAACAGCGAACGGCGCAAACACCAACAGCGTGTATACATTCGGCGACTCAACGCCGCTGGTGTTGTCGTCTTCTTCATCAAAACCAGGGCCGCCGTTGCGGATGGCTTCTTCTTCGGCGCGTCGCATGGGGCCGAAGTCGCGTTGCGACCAGACTAGCCAAAAGCAGAAAAACAAAATCAATATCGGATAAAAACGATAGGGAATCGAAGTGAAAAATAGTCCGTATCCGCTATAGCCTTCGATGGCTTTGGCGTCTAATACGCTCTGAATGGTGGAGATTTCAAAACCAATCCAAGTTGAGATAAACATGATGGAGGTGATTGGCGCAGAGGTGGTATCGACCAGAAAGGCGAGTTTCTCGCGTGAGATGCCGACGCGGTCGACCAACTTGCGAAAGCCGTTGCCGACGATGAGCGAATTGGCGTAGTCATCAACAAAGAGCAACATGCCCGACGCCCATATACTGACGCCTGCGTTGCGCCGGGTGCGCAATATATTCGCCAGGGTCGAAATCCAATACCGGGTATAGCCGCTGCGGTTCATGATTTCCACGAAGCCGCCGATCAACACCACGAAGATGATGTTCATCAAATGGTCTTCATCAATAAGTGAATTGAGGATCAAACCGTCAACCGAATGAAACAGGGCCGAGAAGGGATTAAAGCCGTTAAGAATAAGCGCGCCGACGAATACGCCGATAAACAGTGAGAGAATGGCTTCGCGAAGAACAATGCAGAGCAAGATGGCGGCGAGCGGCGGCAATAACGATACGAACGTCCCTTCCATACTGGTCCTTTCGGTGGCTGAACAATGGTCGCTTCGGCGAAAAACAAAAACCGCTCGCCTATTTCAGCACGAAATAATGATTTGGGCAAAGGATAATGCTAAAAACTATGTGATCGTATACGGTGAGAAAAAAAGGGGCTTCCGTCAATTGGATCCTTTTTTACAAATTCGATTGAGATTTCACTGCATCTGGCATGGGTACAACTCTGCTCGCTTCAGTGCGGGCTTTCAGGCCCTTATGCAACGAAATAATAATATATCAGCTATGTAGGGGCGCAACGCGTTGCGCCCGAATCCCCCCTGTCGCTTCCAGCGCCGTCCCCCCTTAAAAAGCAATGTCATTGACTTAAGGGGTGGCAAGGGCAAGGCTGAATAAAATGAAGCCAGCCCTTGAAATATTGTTTGAATGTATCGCTTTATTTGTGCTGTTTTGAAATCCCCCCTGTCGCTTCCAGCGCCGTCCCCCCTTAAAAAGGGGGGGGCTAAAAGTCTTAAGTCAATGATATTGATGCCTGAATTGGTTTATTGATTTTTGATATATCGGAATTAGTTTTTGTATTCAAAATTATGGCAAGCACTATGAAACAGAAAATTTATTCATCATCATCATCGTTTTGCTCAAATAAAAAAGAAGCGTGATCTTTGTTTATTTTAACTTGAGTTTGTGGTGGTTTGGTTTCTTGGTTTGAATTACGGAATAAAATGATATGGTTTTGCCTCTGTTTTTTGGCGCTTGATGAAAAATTCACTTGTCTGCGGTTGCGATACCGCTGTTTTAATAATTCCATCATCATCCAACTGCCAACGGTTATCCCTAGTACGTCAGCGACAACATCGCTCATTTGTACATTGCCAAATCCCCAATAATCGAGCCATTCTTTTCCTATGCCTACGACGAAAGAATATGCGATGGCAATTAAAAAAACCAAAGCCAGAAAACGGTTTCGGATTTTGCGTTCCGATTGCCAAAAACGCGGTGAGTTGCTTTTGAATGTTGGGGTAAAGGAGAGAAAGCCGAAGATGACGACAATCGTTACGATAAACGATATGAGAAAATGAAGAAGTAAGTCTATTCGCATCCGCTTGTTGTTCGCCTTATCTGATTTGGTTATCTGTTATTACGCTTGTGTTTCAGGGACCGTGTTATTCGCGTAGCCATATCCGTGACGAGTATACACACTGCGCTCATTTGCAGGGACTCCATTCAACACAGTCGCAAAGATGTTCCCGCCGCTTCGATGAATATGGTCGATTGAAGTGACCAGGTCGTCTTTCACGACCTTTCCACTACGCACAACAAGCAACGTCGAATCAAATTGCGGGGAAAGGATGGTCGCATCGGGAGTCGCCAACACTGGTGCGGTATCAATAAATATGTAGTCAAACACTTCTTTTAATGAATCGATCATTTCAGAAAAATTCTTTGATGTTAAAATTTCACTCGGCATACTATGTGTCTTGCCTGCCGGGAGGAGGAATAACCCCGGAATATCCGTTTCAAATAGCGCTTGATCCAAAGACTCGGAGCCGTCAATTACGTCAATGAGTCCGATTGAACTATGCTCTCCAAAGAACCGATGCAGAGTTGGCTTACGAAGATCGCAATCGACCAAAACGACGCGTTTCCCAAGCAATGAGATTGCGGATGCGAGATTGGCGCAAACAGTGCTTTTGCCCTCGCCAGGGACGGAGCTGGTTATGAGAATCGTTCGTGAGCGGCGCACCATGTCAGAAAATAAAAACCGGGTTCTCAACGCAATCATTGATTCGGCTGCGGGCGACAACGACTCGGGATCAATTCTTCCTTCCGTGATCGATTCGTCTGTATTGGAAAACAAAGGGACGACGCCTAATACCGTTACGCCTGTGATTTGTTCGACTTGTTGAGGCGTACGAATTGTGCGGTCTTGGAACTCGATGAAAATAACAGCGCCAACAGCGACTCCTAGAGCGGAAGCAATCGTGAGAAGTACGATGCGTATCCAATTACGGTTAATCGGGCTTAGAGGGACTTCTGCATAATCAACAATCTCAAAAATGCGGCTACGGGTTTCCTTCTGGGTTTCAAGACTGCCTTTGGCTTGTTGTATGTCTTCGACGACAGACGTTTTCTGATCAATGATTTGGTCGCGAGTCCGTATTAAATCTTGCAATTCGCTCCATTGGGCGTCTCGGCTGTATTTTTCTTTTATGAGTTCTTGCTCTTCACTGTCCAATACGTTTTTGCGGGACAAATTACGCTCGTATTCGATTCGCCGTTTTTCAACAAGAGATAGTATTTCTTCGTCAATAGCGTCTTCTAATACATTGATTTGATTTGCCTTTTCTTTGTAGTCTGGATAATTTCGTCCATACCGTTCTTCAATTTCAGCAAATTCTTTTCGCAATTTTGTTAATTCGATTCGCCAGGTCTGCAGCGTAGATGAGTCGAGTGCATCAGGATTGATTGCGTTAAAGTTGCCGGTTTCGCTTGGAAGGAAGACTGATTCAAAATCCGTTCGCGCGTTTGTTAATTCATTGCTTGCTTCCGCCAGTTGTTGCCTGACTCTTGAAAGCCTGTCATCAATATCTTGAATCGGGTCGTATGAACTCACTCCCTGTAGTTGAAAAAAACCATTCTCTTTTTTGAATCCAAGAATGGATTTATCCATAGCATGAATTCGCGTGTCAATTTGCGTCAGCTGAGCACTGAGGCCGTCAATGTATTCATCTGTGAAGAGTTCATTTGATTTCCGGCTGAAATCAATATATTCCTCTGCGTGGGCGTTAGCAATGTTTGCCGCTAAAAATGGGTCTTTTGCGGTATATCTTAGATAGAGAATTCTTGGGGATGTTCGCTCTGAAGTCACTTTAAGGCCTGAGAGATAACGATTAACCAAGCGGCTCATTATTGGATCTGCGTAGGTCGTCGCGAGATCAACATCACCGGATAAAAGGGTAATAGGTTTACTCGCCGAATTCAGGTTTTCTGATGGTTTTGGCGACGAGTTATTACTTGTAAACGTATCATCGTTCCAAAGTTCAAATTGGTTAATAACATTTCGCGCAAACCGGCGGCTTTGAATTAAGTTAGGCTGAGCCATGTAGAATTCGAGTGAAATGTTTTCAAAATTCAAAAACTCTTCAAGGTTAAAAACGGGGCGTTTGGATTCAACTTTCAATTTGACCGTCGCTGTGTATTGAGGCGGATCTGAAATGAAGATGAAAAAAACGACGGACGCTACGCATATAAACGCAGCGATTCCGAGTTTCCAATGTCGCATAAATGTTTCTTGCACCCAGCGTAAATCAAACGCGAATTCGCTATCGCTTGATTCTATTGATTCAAACGGTTGCGAATTTCTTGATTGCAACGATGGTTCGTCAAAATCAACCATAAAAACAATACTTTCTTAAAACACTGACGATTCTAATACTGTAAGTGGTAACGAAAATGGATTCAGACGACGTAATGTATAAGGGATATTTAAAATGCTATGGCTGACATGAATGATGTCTCCAGGTTTCGCTATGTTATCTATTTCGTTTTTCTGTAAATGAGATAGTGAATATTTTGTCATCACCTGGCTTCCATCTGGGACAACTCGATAAACGCGTATCGTTCGACTGGCGACAAAGGTCCGGTCGCCTGCTTCGACAATGGCGCTTGTAATGGTCATATTCGGTTTCCATGGGTAAGCGCCTGGTTTATTTACCTGGCCCGCGACAAAAACAGTATCATTATCTGGTATATAGATACTGTCGCCAGCATTCATCGATTGATTGCGTATTTCAGAATTTGATTGATATTGCTCAGAAGTAAATGTGCTTAGCTGCTGATTGCCTTCTTGGTTGATATGATGCCATAAAAGAGTATGACCAGCATTATCCGAACGGCCTCCAGCCAATCCGATCGCATCCCCAATCGTTAGTGTGCGCGTAAGTGGAATATCACCCGGATTTTTCACTGCGCCTAGAATATAAACGTTCTCCGCAAAGGGGATGATAATTTCATCCCCTGCGTTTAATAACACATTCATTGTCGCTGACTGAATGTTGTTAGACTGCATCAGTTCTTCTCGATCAATCTGTACTTGTACACCGTCTAATCTCTGTAGATGAATAAAAGGTCCTGCTTGAGTATCGTCGACGCCCCCTTGGCGGGCGATCACTTCCCGGAGGCGAATTCCAGGATAGATTGGGACAATTCCTGGTGTTTTGATTGCTCCCGCCAAAGTAACAATCGCACTGTTCTGCTCGGTGATTTTTACGATAACCGTTGGGCTTACCAGAAATTCTTCATCGCGTAAGCGCTCTTGCATGTGGATTTCAAGTTCGCTGGAAGTGCGGCCTGCGGCATTCACGCGTTCAAGCAATGGATACGAAAAAGAACCATCGCCAGAAATCACAACTTCAAGTGAAAGGCTTGGTTCGTCATAAACAGTGATTGATAAAATGTCTCGAGGCCCAAGTTTTGGATCATTTGCATGAATGGATTGCACGATTGCAAGACCAAACAAGATAAAAACCATGATCTGGAACCATTTTGGCTTCATGATCCGCTAACCGCCTCTGTATTGATTTCAAAGCGTCCAGCATACTCAACAATATCAATCAGCGCGACGCCGATTCTGTGCCATTCCCCGGCTGACGTACAATGTTTGACTCGACCCGTAAAAATTACAAGAGTCGATTCGTTTAAGCGTTTAGAATCCCAACCCAATGTGGGAAAAACGAAATGAATTTCCGCTCCTTTTCGGATGGGGCGTGATGAGAAGAAGCCCACTCCAGAAAATGAGTCAACATCCAAGTCTTCTGTGACAGAGCCGATCCATTCCGATTGCAGAAATTCTTTATTGTCTACGCGACCATAAAAAAACGGGATCGAGACTGAGGCCCGTTCGCTGCGGCGGGGCATGAACTCATGACCGCAATTGAGACAGCGATTGGCCCCTCGTCGAACTTGTTTGTTGCAGGAAGGGCACGTATTGTCATTCGCAGTCTGTTTTAGTTGTTTAAGGCCTTTGGATTCGGGCTGTTGTTTGTATGGAAATGTGGCTTCATCCATAGAATCGCTTTTCCATAAAGGCAATTCTAAACCACTTTCTTTAATGCGTTTTTTGAGGTCTGCAGGCACTTTGACAAGGGTGATTTCACGATTGCTCTCAAGCGCTTGTTCAAATTGTTGCAACAAGGCTTTCACTGTGTCATCTGTTAGGGGGCCTAATTCTCCAAAATCAATAAATAGATGATGCTCAAGAAATTTGGGCGTAAACAACCATTTATTAAACTTTAACACATCTACAATTTCAAAATTTCCGCTCACATGAACAGAAATACCGTAGGGCATTTCCACTACTTTTAAAGTTGCCATGATGTCACTTTTCGTTAATGTCTTTATAGATTTATCCGAAACTAGTGTAACGGATTCAGTTTTATATCTTTTACGGGTTTAGGTTTTTAGACTCATGAAACGAGAAATAAAGAGATCGTTTATCATCAGTTCCTTTTTCCAGTCATCTGGAAACCTGTGGATCATACGAAGTAAATGTGGTATACTTAATAAGTTATCGGCTAAATGCTTTGCAACTCAATAGAGTTCTCTGGAAAATTTTACTTCCTGGTTGAGATATTTTGCAATTTTTATTCCATATACAATCTCCTGAGTGCTCAGTGATTGTTGGTGTAAAAATTGCTAGTTGGACGGATAATGCCTACAAAACTGTGTGGATACGTTAGCCCATTTGATGGTTATAAATGTGATACTCCTGCGTATCAAGGTTCGGAGGATGGTCTCTGTATCGGACACACGTTTGAAATCAAAAAATCTAAAAAAGCATTTCAGTCATTAATCATTCAAAAGTTTAAAGATAATGATTTTAATTTTGACGGATTTGTTTTTCCCGCCAAATTTTTTATAAAAAACATTCGTTTTGAAGGAACGGTATCGTTCATCGGTTGTACCTTTCAAAAAGGACTCCATTTTGAGAAAGTGAAGTTTCTGAGCGACCAAGTTCGATTTGACCAATGTTGGTTTGAAAAAAAAGATGTGTTCTTTGATCGCTGTATTTTTAATTCACCGAGAATTGTATTTAACGATTCTGCATTGACATCAGATACTATAGAGTTCAGGAACTGTGGCTTTTTCGGCGAAAAACTCGAATTTGATCGCGTTCAGTGGAAAGCCGATAAACATATTGCCTTTCTCGCGTGTCAATTTCGCAGTCAATCGAGCATGTTTGACAAAGCAATTTTAAAAGCGCCTGTTATTTCTTTCTTTGGATCTTCATTTCATGGGGACCAATTTGACTTTTACCGGACATCCTTCGAAACAAACAAACTTACCTTTAAGCGGATCAAGTCGATAAAAGGCAAAATCAATTTTAATGAAACTCGAGTTCGCTCTAATGTTTTTGATTTGTCTGAATCTATGTGGCACGATAAGGGGATGCGTTGGCAAAAAGTCAATTGGAGCGGCGACCGTCTATTATTCAACGATCTCAAATCGGTGGGCGCAAAAATCTCTATGCAGCGATGTAATTTAGTTGGCAACCAAATCAATTGGAAGTCAATGAACTTTGATAAATCGACATTCGAGTGTCTTGATTCAAAGATTCATGGTAAAAAATCCGTTTCATTTGACAATTCTTTTGTAGAAGGCCGTTTTCGGTTTAATAAAACAAAAGTCAATTCACCAGCCTTTTCAATGGTTGGTTGTCACATGAAAGGCGAAGATTTTTCATTGCAACAATCAACATTCAAAGGCAACTTGTTTGCTCTTACAAAGTCTGTGTTTGAAACTCAGCGCGCGTCATTAACGCGGACTCATATTGATGCGGAAGATGTTCGCTTTGATTACACTCGATTTGAAAACCTTCAAACCTCATTTCAATCTCTTCGCGCTGATGCGGAACGAATATTATTTACTTCCAGTCTGTTCGCCAGTAACCGGGTTGCGTTTAACCGTACCGTATTTAACGCTAGGCGAACCTACTTTGACAACACAAATTTCGGCTCAGGAATTGTCACTTTTTGGCGGACGGATTTTGGAGGCGGCGCTGAATTTAATGGAGCGAAAGACCGTGGAGCCATTATCCACTTTAATAGCGATTTATCCAATGTCCGTTGGGAAGGCGCCCTGATGAATCGCTGCCGGTTCCATGATTCGAAATGGCCAACAACGGGTTGGATGGGACGTTTTTGCTCGTCGGATGAGTTTCCCCTGATTAAAAGAAATAACTTCAGCCAACTGGTCGAAATCTATTCTTGGATCGCCAGTCAATATAGCGACTCGAATCAAGATGGGCTGAAACGTGATTTTCTCTTTTCAGCAAAAGAAATTGACCGCAGACGTTTGATTCAACAAAAATTAATGACGCCGTTAATCAAGATGGAATTACGGCGTTGGATGACCGGTTATGGTCTCGGTTTATCACACGTCGGCCTAATAAGAGGCGCGGCGGTATTCTTCACATCGCTTGCCCCCTTGTTTGTCAAAATTCGATAGCAGCCTATTATTCATTTCTTTTGATCGTCTTCTTAAAACACGCTGATATGGTTTCAAATAACTGAAACTGAAAAATAGTTTCAAACTGTTCTTTTTGATAAAACCTCAATCCTTCTTCATTGTCAGTGAACACAATGTATTCCGTCTGATTTGAGTCAATCAATATCTTCTCAAGTTCGCAGACTAACATCCTGCCGATTCCCATTCGGCGATGATTTTTATTGACAGAAAACGCAGTGAGTTCAGGTAAACACTGAACGGGTTTGGCTTTCCACTTTTTGATCAATGCGCGTAATACTGCAATTGGATTAAGCCGAAATGTGAACAATCGAAACCATAGTCTAGCGTTTATTTTTTTCTTCAACTGCTTCATCTCAGGGCTGCTATGATTGACCGTAAAACCAATGTAGCCAACGGTTGAGTTATTATGTTTGCAGACAATGACTCCGCTTTGTTTTGATTCAATCAATGCTTTATAGTAGTGATGAATGTAAGTTGCACCCAGCTGATTCATAATTCCATCGGGGAACGATTCAATATGCAGTTCGATTATTTTTGAAATCGCCTCATGATCATTTGTATTAACAAGATGGTATGAATAATTTGGTTCTGTCATTGCCTATTGTCTTTCGCCCATCACTTATTTTTACTGAGAAAAACGCTCTAGCACTTCAACGAATTGTTCGGCATGCGTATGCCGGTTAAAGTGCTTAAATACATAATCTCTTGCGCGTATTCCTTGTTCACTCGCAAGATTTCGATTCTGATAATAGTTCAATACGGCATCAGCATAAGCATTCGCATCACTCGGTGATACATAGCAGCCGCCGTCGCATTCTTCGATTACTTGACGGATCACTCCGTCAATGGCCAACAGGGTTGGCTTGCTCGCCGCCATATAGTCAAATACTTTGTTGGGATATGTCATTCGAAACATCGGGATATCTTGCAAGACTGCTGTGCAGACATCTGACGATAATAAAATCTCAGGGATTTCACTTTTAGGCCGTGTCCCAGCAAATGTTACGTTTGAAAGGTGGAGTTGTTCTTTCAACAATTCTAAATGAGGGCGCTCTTTTCCGTCGCCAACAATAAGAAAGTGTATATCCGTATGCTTTTTGAGATGGTTTGCCGCATGCAACAGCAGATCAATGTTATTCGCCAACCCTAAAGCGCCAGCGTAGGTAATAAGGAATTTATTCTGCAAATTATATTCGTCACGAATTTGATTTGTCGCCTGGGATGAAGAAAAACGCTCTACGTCTACGCCATTGGGGATCAAGGTGACCTTGTCGAAAGCAATTTTTTTATTGTTTGTCAAATAGTCTTTATAGGCTGGAGAATTGACAATGATATGCTCCGCTCTCGCATACAAAAAATTCTCTAACCGATAAGATAGCCAAATCAATATTGGATTTTTTAATACACCCATATCGACCGCAAACGCAGGCCATAAGTCGCGAATTTCGAGTAAAAAAGGCTTTTGTTTAATCAATGAAATTAACCAGGCCGAAACCGCTTGAAAGATTGGCGGCGACGTACCCAATACAACGTCGATTTGTTTTTGTTTTAAGCCATTGAAAAACGACGAAACCATGAAAGAAAAAAATGAGACAATTCGCCATACAAAACTTCGATGGTGTACGGGAGCGGTGTAGGAGCGGACAATTTGGATTTCATCTGTTTCATTCGAATCGCTCTGTTTGTCAATCGCGACTTTTTTACCAGTCATATAATTCAAGTCGCTGGCGATTATGGTGAAAGTATGGCCTTTTGTTGCCGCCAACTGGGCCAATTCATAATGGCGTGTTCCTCCAAATTCATTTGGAGTGATAAACGCCTGATGGATGAATAAGGTTTTCATTGGTTCACTCGGGATTCAGGATAAAAATGTGTTTCAAAGATGACGTTGCTATTCGTTGTTATTTCGATGACAAGTGAAAGCGCTGGCGCCGCATGTAGGTAATAAGGTGACCACCAGCCTTGGCTGCTGTTTGTATCTGCGCGAATGATGGTAGACACCGGAGAATGCCCCGGCGTTTTCCATTCAATTGTATAACTGCCTTCCGGTGTTTTTAGCATAACTGTTTTCGCTTCTTGATTGTATTGATAAGGCCAGTCTGCTAGCAACCAATGTAGACGGTAATGATGTATGTTGGCTGAATTTGAGTTTGCGACGCGGTCAGTAACGACCCAGTGGTCATTGCCCAGCGCATTGACGCTTCGTGTATGTAATATGCCTTTGTTAAGATATCCGCTATGCACTGCTTCTATGTTTGAATCCGATTTTATGTTTACGCAACATTTCGCCCATGGAAGAAATAAAAAACGGTTCACTTTTTCCATTTGGTTTGATCGGTCAATCTCTATTGTATTGTGACAACTTGTATCCATCATGCTATGTGAGAAAGCGTCTTTTGTGTTATAAGAAAAAGTACCTGGCTCTAATGTGATCGGTTCACTTTTATTCCAGATACCTATGTGTAACAGGTCCGCGTGTGAGGGGCGGTGTTTAAATTGAGCGGGAGAATGAAAATAGAGTCTCGAATTGGGTTGATGGATAATATTATGCCCCCCATTCTCTGCGTGCATATTATTCTGACTTCGTGCGTGTTTCTCTCTTTCTGAATGTAATTGTGAATCCCCGCTCAACCAATACAAGGCCTCATCCCAAGGCCCAGACCGTAGTAATAAATTTGGCGCAAAAAACCAAGCAGTGGTTTGAAGGGCAGGGCGGAAATCAAGATAGTCACAATCGCTTAATGGTAAAATGTTTGATCCGTCGTTATGGCCGACAAGGGGCGCTGATCCCGTTTTTGAATCTACCATTTGATTCAAAAAACATACAGCGCGTTCGCCGCCAGAGAGAATACTCGAATGGATGTTTTTGTTGCATTGCGTTTCTAACGCGACATACCACACCAACATATTGAGCATTAATCGGTGATAGACGGTTGAATGCTGTGCAAACGAACCGTCATCATAGATAAGGGCGTCAACTTCATGCTGAAGGGCTTTGAGCGCATACTGCTCCCAGCGTAAAGAAAATTCAGATTGATTCAATAAACGAACGGCTGTGATTAACCCAACGCATTCACTGATGCCATGATTGTTTGACTGGCTGAGGGCATAGTCAATATTGCCTGCAATGCGCTCACCCGTTGCTAAAACAAACTGGCGCCATCGTTTGAGTCTGTCACTGGTTGTTGCCGCGTCGTTTCTCAAAACTCGGATCGCAAAACAGGTCGCGATCAGTCGAAAGGAAGCCTCTTGGCCGCACTTCCAATGAACGCCAGTGTTTGGAGGGTTGTGATCAAGCCAATCCTCAAACAAACGCCAGAAACATTCAGCAAATTTTGAATCCTGACTATGCGCATAGGCGCGCGCTAAAGTGAATGCCCACGAAAAACGCCCCATTTCCCAGATCGCTTTAATGTCGCCAAATTCAAAGTCTGACAACTGTGACCAGTGGACGCCAGATTGAGCGCGTTCTTTCGTAAAAGGGTTCTGAAACCAATCTGGAGGGTTCCCTACATTCTTCTGGTGAAAACTGAAGAGAGTGAAATGTCCTTGAAGTATTTGTTCGGCTTCACAAATTACTTTGTTTGTCGGTGAATCGGACAGTTGAATGTGTTGTTGAAAATAACTGCGGAAATTCGAGTCGAATATTGGGATAAAACTCAATACGGATTCATCAATTTCTGGATCAGGAATCGAATCCCATGATGTACAGGGCATGCGCCGTTTCAACGCGCCTGTACGTATTCGTAGCCAATAGCGAAACCGAAATACAACCCAGCGGAAGCCGAGGTTGCGTAGTAAATAGTATAGGGTTCGAACTCGCATAGGGTGTTTGAAGTTATGCCCCGCCGTTTTTAAATGAATGATTTAATAGTGTTTCGAGATGGTGAATAATTCGTTTGGCGGTTTGGCCGTCCCACAATTCTGGAATCGACCCCGTTTTCCATTCTCCCGCGTGAATACGCTCAAAGTAAGTTTTTAAGTTGTCTGGGTTGGTTCCAACAAGTTCGTTTGTTCCTTCAGTAATTGTTTCTGGTCGTTCTGTCGAATCTCGCAAGGTCATACAGGGGACGCCCAATACAGTTGTTTCTTCTGTGATTCCACCGGAGTCAGTAATTACCGCTTTGGCGTGTTGGATCAGATAATTAAATTCCAGATACCCCATCGGCTCAGTTAGAATTAAATGTTCAGAGTGAAGAAGGTTATCATTCAGACAGTTCGCTGTTCGAGGGTGAATTGGAAACACAACCGGAATTCCAGCAGCATGTAGGAGAATTGTATTGACTAAATTGTGCAAATGGTTTTCTTCATCAACATTCGCTGGACGGTGAAGGGTCATGACAAAATATTTTTGTTTATTCAGTGATTTTTGTTCCCAAAACGCGGGCTTTTTAAAATAGGGCTTTGACGTGCCCCTCTAGAATGGTTCCATGTGAAGTGAGAGAAATAATGAAACGGAAGGGATTTCTCTCATGTCAAAAAGCAAAGGCAAGCGGTACACGGAAGAACAGATCCTAGCGATCTTGAATGAA